>JANNVM010000493.1:0-14335 GCA_031414455.1 Verrucomicrobiota bacterium | reverse complement strand
CGAGGCTTGATATGACGAGCGGCTTACAAAGCCGCGGTCCCGGGCGCCCAACTTACACCCCTCCCACGGCCTTTGTTTTCGCCGGCGAGCCAGGCACATCGAAGACCTGGATTTTCACCGGAGCCTTCCTGACTGCTGTGTCAAACAAGAGCGTCACGCGCTGGCGGCCGGCGGGGACTTCCAACTCCATTTCGGCGGCAGCAGGGACTTCCTTGCCGGCGACGAAAATCTGGACATTCGCCGGATCGTTGATGCGCAGGCCGATCTTGCCGGCGGCACTGACTTCGATCTCGGACTCGATGGCGCGCCACTCGTTACTGCCGACTTTGATGAGCGTGGCTTCCTCGCCAGGGACGTTGCCGTTCACATGGCTGTAGAGTGGCGTCCAGGTGAGTTCGGCAGCGGCTTCATGGAAGCCTTTGTTGCCTTTGAGATTCATCCAGCGCCATGCCTCGGCGGGCGGCTGGGCGGTGCGCCAGCGGCGCAGGGTGCCGTCCTCCTGGACTTTGTAACCGCCTTCCTTGCCCAGCTCGGAAAGGAAGCGCACGAGGTCCACGAATTCATCTCGGCGAAGCGTCGCCGTCAGGCCGGGAGGCATGAGGGACACGGGGATGTTCTCCTTTTTCGCCACGCTGGCGGCGGGAATGGAATCCGTCTTGCCCGTGGCGTCGCGGAGCAGGACTTCGCGCCCGTCCTCACGAACGAGGAAGCCGCTGTGAACGCCGCCGTCCTTCGTGCTCACCATCACGGTGGCGTAGCCCTCTTTGATCTTCTTCGACGGCTCCAGCAGGCTGTCTATTATGTAGTCCACCGGCGCGCTGGCTCCGATGCTAACCATGTCAGGGCCGACAATCCCGCCCACTGCGCCGATGGCGTGGCAGTTCTGGCACAGCTGCGACTGCCGGCGATAAACGAGTTCGCCGCGCACAGGATCGCCGGCGGATTTCACGTCAGCCATCATCTGCGTGAGCTGCTCCGGCGTCAGCGCCATTACCGGCTGGAGTCCGCCGGCAATCGTCAGGGCTTCGATGAGCGCCTTCGTATCACCCCCGACGGCGCTGGCCTTTTGCACACCGGCGCTGGCGACGGCGGCGGGGATTTTCTTGTCCTTGAGCGCCGCGGCAAGAATGGCCGGGCCGTCCTTGCGGGCGAGCGCGGCTTCAAAAATGCGCGAAGCTGCGGCAGGTTCTGTGAGCGTTTCGAAGTAACCGGCCACGATGGCTGACGCTGCTGCCGGGTCCACGTTGAAGTAAGCGGCGAGCGACTGGCCTTTGAACTGGGCGTCACCAGCGGTGCCAGCCAGGCTGGAGAGAAATGCTTTCGTCTTGTCGCCACCCATGGTGACCAGCGCTTCGAGGGCCGCATCGGTAATGGCCCCGCCTTTGCGGGCAAGGGCTTCGAGATTGCCTCGCTGTTCTTCCATTTTATAAACGCCAGCCAGCCGGATGCCCGCGGGTTTTACCGTTTCATCCCCTTTGCCTGCGAGGGGGCGGGCTGCGGCCGGTTCAATGAGGACATTGCGCTGGCGGGCTGCCGTGACCAGAGCCTCCGCAGCAATCTCAGCCAGCACCGGAGAGGTCCCGGCAAAAGCAGCAAGGCGGGTGAGGTCTTCTTTGCTGCCGAGCGCTCCGACGAGGCCAATCACATCCTTCACGCGATCGCCCGTCACTTTGCCCTCGTTCACCATCGAGAGCAGCGAACCGACCGCCTCCGGCTTGTCCGCGGCTTTCAGAGCGAACGCGATGTGCGCCAGGTTGCCGCTGAAGGTGATCTCACCTTTCTGGAAGGCCGGCAGCCAGACGTTCGCCAGTTCCCGGCAGGTGAGCCACAGCGCGAAGTCGAGGTTTTCGTCCATCGGGTGGTCTATGACTTTGCAGGCAGCCACCACCGCCTGCGGGTTGCGGGCCATGCGCAGCGCATTCACAGCTTCCAGGCGCACCCGCGGAGCGGCATCCGCCGCGAGCAGCGCAGTCATGGCCAAAGCCTGCTCGCCTTTGCCGTCACGGAGCACCATGCCCAGCACGCGGGCAGCCACGGCTTTCATCTCCGCGCTGCCGGCCAGCAGCGTTTGCAGGAGTTCGACATCGAACGGCCATTTCAAATCGAACTCCGCCGCGGATTGCACGGCCCATGTGATCTCCCTCACCATCGCGCCGTTCTCTTTGTTTTCAGCAAAGGCTTTTTTCAGCGCAGTAAACACCTCATCGTGGTTTCGTGCTTTGAGCGCCTGCTTCGCATCCAGCCGCACCCACTGCTCCGGCTCCTTCAGCAGCGCGATCAATTCCTCCACGCTCGCCTTTGCATAGTCCACCTTCGGGCTCAGCGGCCTTCCTTTAGCAGACACGCGCCAGATGCGGCCGTTCGTGTGGTCGCGGCGTTCGTCGCGGAAGTCCACTTCGCCGTGCTGAATGATGGGATTGAACCAGTCGGCGATATACAGCGCGCCGTCGGGGCCCATGCGGCAGTCAATGGGACGGAACGATCCGTGGGTCGAGCGGATCACATCCTCCAACTGCTGCGAGGCGAAGCCGCTGCCCTGGTCGGTGACTTTGAAACGATTCACCCGGTGGCCGCGGAAATCATTTGTCACCAGCGTGCCCTGCCAGTCGTCCGGGAAATGCCGGCCGCTGATCACCTCCAGGCCCGCCTGCTTGGGCTGGCCGGGGTTGAGGCCCTTGAGGATGCGCGGCAGTTGATCCGGAAGGCAGCGGAACGTGGCACCGGGGAAGGCGTAGTTGATACCCTCGCCGTAAGCGCCGTCGGTGGTGAAACTCTGGCCCCACTTGTCGAAGATGTGGCCCCATGGGTTCACCTGGCCCATGGTGAAGACTTCCATCCTTCCCGTCTCCGGGCGATATTGCCAAATGCCGCTTCCCATCAGACGCCTAACGCCGAATGGCGTTTCGACATGCGTGTGAATATAGACACTCTGCATGAGATACAGACAGCCGTCGGGCCCTCGTTTGAGGCCGTGGAGAATGTGGTGCGTGTCCTCCGTGCCGAATCCGCTGAGCAGCACCTTCGTCTCATCCGCCCGGCCATCGCCGTTCGTGTCCTTCATGAAGAGCAGCTCCGTGCTGTTCGCCACATAGGCCCCGCCGTCGCCTGGCAGAATGCCTGTGGGAATGATCAGCCCTTCAAAAAAGACCGTGCTTTTGTCCGCCTTGCCGTCGCGGTCGGTGTCTTCGAGCACGATGATCTTATCGCTCTGCTCCTGCCCCGGCTTGATGTGAGGATAAATGGCGCTGCTGGCGACCCACAGCCGCCCCCTCTCGTCCCACGCCATCTGGATCGGCTTATGGATCATCGGCTCGCCGGCGAAGAGATTCGCCTCCAATCCCGGTGCAAGCTGGAAGGAAGCCAGTTCCACCGCGGGATCGGTGCTGGGGATTTCCTTCAGGTCGCGCTGGGCGTGCGCCGAAGGCGCAAAAGCACCAAGCGCCAGGCACCAGGCACCAAAGAAATTCCAGGCATCAAATTTCAAATGAAAGCGAGTGGACTGAGGCAAAATGGAGGGCATACGATTCATGACTGCTTGATGTTTTGAGCTTGTATCTTGGAGCTTGCCTCATTTTTGGGATAAGAATGTTCGGCTGTCTCGCTTCGCTCGGCTCATTGGTGCTTGGAACCTGGAATTTGAACCTTTTTCTTATTTGGGCTCCGGTTGGGCGAAAGTGGGCGGGAGTTCCTCCGGCTGCGGGTGTTTGGCAAGGTAGCCGTCCACGTCTTTGGTCACGATGAGTTTGGCCCACATGACCATCCAGTGCCCGGGATAGGTGCAGATGATCTCATACTTGCCTTCCTGAGATGGGGCCGTGACCTTGAGGCGCTCGATTTTGCCGGGCTCAAGCAGTTTGCTGGCGGCGAAGATCTTCGGATTTGCCGGGATGAACGCACGGCCCTGAGCATCGAGTTTGTCCGGTGTCATCGTTTGGGAGTCGGTGCCGATTTCCTCGCGGCTGCCGGGCTGCGCGAAGACCATGTTGTGCGGCATGACGTCGCTGTTTTCAAAGATGACCTCGAACGGCTTGCCGGCTTCGACAACGAGCCGGGCGGTGTTGAAGCGCATCTGCTCCTGCACGGTCTTCACCACGAAAACGCTGACGCTGAGTTCGCGGAGAGACTTGCGGATGGCGGCGGATTGGGCGCCGGGGAGAGCGCCGGCGAGTTCCGAAGTGGCCTGTGCGGCCTCCAGGAAATCCTGTGAGGTGCGGTCAGCGGCGGGCACGAGTTTCGCCCAGTCCATGAGTGAGATGACCGCGCCGCGGGCGGCGTCTTCGGTCCATGCCGTGCGCGGCAGGCGGAGCATGGCGGAAGCCGCTGCGGTGCGTTCACGTCCGGACTGCACTTCCGCGGAGAGAAGCTTGAACGTCTCATCCGCTTTCGTGCCGGTGCTGACGAGCGCATTGATAGCGCTGCGATAGAGCCCCGCAGATGGATCGACCTTGAAGGCGATGGACTTCGGTTCCTCGGTCGCGGCATTGCCCGCTGACTTCGTGACGACCTGACGGCTTCCGTCGAGCACGCTGATGCTGAATCCCTGAAGCCGGCCCGATAGGCCGTTGGCGCGATTGTAGATGGTGACGGACTCGACCGGCTGCTCGCTGCCGAGATCGAGTTCCCACCATGGATTGCTGGTATCTTCCTGCGTGTGCGTCTGTCCGCCTAAGGCCCAGTCGGAATCTTTGTTGCCGTCAATGGCACGGGAAGCCTCGCCGCTGTTGGAAGTATTCACCTGGGAAGCCTTGCCGCCGGGAGCAATGTTTTTCCCGGCGCTCATGACTTCGACTTCCGCAAGGGTGAGGGTTCCTTTGCGCGGGAGTTCGATGCGAACATAACGACCGCGCGTGCCTGCCTTGTCCGTGAGTTGCGCTTTAAGGGCTGCGGGGAGTTCGGTGAAGAGGCCGCGCACAAGGGTGTCAGCGGCGGTGCGCAGCGCCGGGTCGGCGAGCATGGGAATGGCGTTGAGGAAGTCGCGCAGCGCGGCCGGCGACTTCTGGGCTTCGGCCCACGCGGGCTGCACGCTGCCGTCGGCCATCATCAGCGCAGCCTTGCCGGCCTGACGGCTGGCTTCCGGTCTGCTGGAGGCGGTCAGTGGCTTCAATTGATCGCGCAGCGCCTTGAGATCCGCAGCGCTCTGCCGCGCGACGATGCGGGCGAGATCATGCGCGGCCTGGGATGCCCCGTCGGTGATACTGGCGAGGACACGCACCGCCTCGGCGGTAACGGTGGATTTGTTGTCCGCAGCAAGGCCGGCGAGGGCTTCGAGGCGCGAGGTCTCCACAACATCAGGGCGGGTGAGGATCGCTTGATACACGAGTGGCGTCTTCGGCAACTTGAGCAACTCCGCCGTGTTCACACTGTTCATCAGGTAATTCACGCCCGCGGGATTGTCAGCACAGAGCGGCTTGCCGTCCACGATGGCTTTGCGCCACACCGGCTCCAACTGGCGGATGGTTTCGCCAAAGACGTAATCGAGGTAGTAGTCGGTCGGTTTTGCGAGGGCGGCGAGCGCGGCGTCGGCGGCTTCCCAGGTGTCGAAGTAACTGGCGGCGCGCACCGCTTCGAGGCGGACGCGCGGGGATTCGTCCTGAGCGGCCGTGCGGAGCAGGGCGAGCACGTTAGGCACACGGTCGCGCCAGTAAAGCATGACGCGCACGGCGGCAGCGCGGGCATTCGGCTCCGGCGACTTCAGCCGCTCGTTGAGCAGGTCAAGATTCACCACGTTGTGCCACTGGTGGACCCAGAGGGCTTCGCTCAGGTGGTGCTCGTATTCCCTGTCCGACTTGTCGAGCGATGGGGCCCACTTCATAACGGCGGCGAGCACCAGAGCGGTGTCGCGGTTGCCGAGTTCGATCTTGGCGCGCTCGCGAACACCATCCTCAGGTTCTGCGAGCAGTTTCACGAGGTTTTCGATGCTCTCACCGGCGACTTTCTTCGGCTGGAGCAGCGGACGGCCTTCATGCGTCACCCGATAGATGCGGCCGTGTGCATGGTCGCGGTTCGGGTCGCGCAGGTGGTGCTGAAGGTGACCGATGATACTCTGACTCCAGTCGCAGAAATAAATAGAGCCGTCCGGTGCATTGCTGATGCAGATGGGGCGGAAGTTCTCTTCTTTGCCCTCCAGGAGATCGGGCAGGGACGTGCCCTTCAGGCCCGACCCGTCCGGCTCGACTTTCACGCGATAGATGCCCTGAAAGCCGATGACGTTGAGGTTGAGGAAATTCCCCTGCCAGTCGTCGGGAAAATGCCGGCTGCTGACGATTCCGGTGCCGGGGCAGGGGCGCGACGGGCGGTTCCAGAAGTCTTTGATGCCTTTGTGCTTTCCGCTGCTCAGCCAGCCGCTGATGGCGGGGCCAAAGTAAGTGTTATTTCCTGTGGCATCGGTGACGAGGTCATTGCCCCAGCGGTCGAAGACGCGGCCATGCGGATTGGCGAATCCATAGGCGATGTGCATGTGGAATTTGCCCGTGCGCGGCTCGAAGCGCCAGATCGCGCCGTCGGCGTGACGCGCGGGGCCGCTCAGCGTTTCGACCTGCGTGCGGTGGAAAACGCCATCGCTCAGATAGGTCGCGCCGCCTGGATCGAGGCACATCGCGTTCGTGGTGTGGTGCGAGTCCGCGGAGTCCATGCCGTTGAGCACGATTTCCTTCGTGTCTCCTTTGCCGTCGCCGTCGGTATCGCGCACGAACCACAGATCCGGCGCCTGCATGACGAGCACGCCGTCGCGGTAGAACTGAAATCCGGTGGGGCAGTTGAGGTTGTCGAGAAATGTCGTCACCTTATCCGCTTTGCCGTCGTTGTTGGTGTCTTCAAAGACCAGCAGCTTGTCACCGACCTTGCTCGTCGGCGTTTGCTCCGGATAGCTGTGCCATGCGGAAACCCAGAGGCGGCCCGCGGTGTCCCACGCCATCTGCACCGGGTTCACCAGTTCCGGGAACTGCTTCTCGTCAGCGAAAAGATTGATTTTGAGTCCTTCGTGCAGTTTGATTTTGGCGATCGTTTCCTCGCCGCTGAGGTACGGCTGCGCGTCTCCGGGGAGCGGGCCGGGTTTGTTGGTTTTCACCACGGTCACTGGCGGGAGATTGGAGTCATCCACTTTGAGATCGCCGCCTTTGGCGATGGCCTGAACGCGCTTCTCCCGGTTTTCCGTCATGACATCGCGCTGCGACATCTCCTCCTGCATCACTTTGTAGTTGAGCAACTGCGGACCACCGCGGCCCTGCTCGTAGGCCATCTGCGAACGGCCTCCATAGACGTTGTAGCCGTCCACGGTGCGGTAACGCTGATGCCACTGCCAGTTCTTCTCCTCCACGGCCTCGACAAGTTTCGGATTCGGAGCCGGCGCGTCCGTGCCAAAGAGGCCTTTGAACATCGCCGGGGCCAGAGCGGCATAGCCGGTGTCCTTTAAGTGAACGCCATTGATCGTCAGTGGCGTCTTCGCCGCGGCGTAGGCTTCCTGTGATGGCTTGAAAAGATCCACGAACGGCACGGCGTTCGCCGCGGCCACCTGCTGCATCGCCTCAATATAATAGCGCAGCCGGTCGTTCGTCTGTGTGCCATCGGGGAAATCCGGGCTCTTTAGATTCTCGTGGGCGACTGGCGAGAAGAGCACCACGCGCGGCGCTCCCTTGCCGCTGTAGTTCGCGCTTTTGGTTTCCTTGAGGAATTTGTCGAGGTCTGTTTTGAATTTATCCACGCCCTCCGGCCCCTGGAACGACTCGTTGAAACCGAAGAACGCAAAAACCACATCGGTCTTCGTCTTCGTCAGCCACTGCTCCGGTGATCCGAAATTCTCCGACCGCGGGCGGATTGTCAATTCGTCCGCGGCAAATCCGAGATTCCTCACTGACAGGTCAAGTTGGGGAAACGCCTGCTGAATCATGGCTTCCAGTGTCCCGTCGTGCTGGAGCCGGTCGGCCAGCGTATTTCCGACGATGGAAATGTGGTCGCCCTGCTTGAGTTGGAGTTGCGCGAGGGCGGCGGACGCCGAGGCGGCGAGGATGAGTGAGGTGGTGAGATGATGTTTCATGGAGAAAGGGAGCGGTCCCATACGCTGGGAATTGAGGATTCTTAGTAGCACAATCCCGGGAGGAGCCGGCTTTGCGGCCAGCCTGCTGTTGTCGCAGGTCTGTGAATGCGGCAATGGCGGGTTGCTCAAAGGGGCGCACGGCCTCCTGGCGGCAGGGCCGGTTTCGGCCCGTTCGGCTTCGGCCCGTCAGGCTTGGGCTTTTCGGATTCGATTTCCGGGGCAGGCACTGGTGGCGGAGCATCCGGCTCCGCAGCGTCAGGGGTGAAAGTATCAGGTGCCGGAGCAGCGGGAGCGTCCGGACTGGCCGCCGCGTCTTCGCGTTTCAACAGTCTCGTCAGTTCTTCGATCCACTGCTGCGTCTGGCGGTGTCCGAGGTGGGCTTTGATCAGCGACATCATCGTCTGCGTGGCTGGCTCCTCCTGCCCGAGCTTGAAGAGTTCCTGCGCCTGCCCCCAGCGCAACTCCGGCAGCTTCTCCGCGGTGAATTTCTCTTTTGCTTCGATGAAATTGAAGGATCCCGCGATGGCGGTCTGCTGTTCGATCCGTTTCGCCCACGCTTGCATCAGACTTGATGGCTGCTTCGTGTCGCGGTAGAATGGCAGAATCATTCTTTCATAGATATCATCTACATTGCCAGGCACATAGGCTGAGCCCTCCTTCTTCTTCATCGTGGTGTCGAGCTTGTAGTGGCGCGCGAACGATGAGCTGAGCACATTTTCCCCCGCGGCCCCGCCCATGCGTCCGTCATTTTTCAGGATGCGGGCCACTCCGGTTTCCAGGAAGAGCGTGGCCGCTGCGATCGCTTCCGCCCTCGCGGCAGGGGTTCGCGCATTTGCGTCCATGAGCACGATGCTCAGCCACTGCACCTGCATTTGAAGTTCCGTGTCGCGCTCCCGGTTGGGATCCTTCGTCTGCCGGCGTTTCCAGTCCGAGAATTCTGTGACCGACTTCCCCTTCTGGTCAAACTCCACATCCTTCATGCAGTCGAGCCACAGCCCGAATGCCTTCTCCCCCGACACTCCGGCGTCGCGCAATTCCTTAATGATCTTCGCATTGTAGCCGTACTTCTGTTCGTCAAGCGTTTTGCCGATTTCGAGCAGTTGAGCCAGTGCCTTCGTCGCGTCCTCCTCTTTGAGGATTTTTGGGGTTGGTACCGGCTGCGAGGCTGGGGCCGCCGGCGTGCGCGGAGCGAGTTGCGCGGGGGCGGTAAAGGCGGCAGCCAGAGAGCAAACGGCCGGGAGGAGAAGGGTGCGGTGATGCATGAGATGATGATGTGGAGCGTAACGATTGTAGGGCCCGGGTTCCTGGTGACAAGCTCCGCAAAACATTTTCCGCGGCGCTTAAAAAGTCCGTTGGCATCCGCCAATCGCGATTCTAGTCTCGCCCCCTATGTTAATCATTGGTGCCGACGACGATGTCAGGCCGAGACTCGATCTCGGCGAAAAAATCCGCGAACTCTGTGAAGCTTTGCTCCAGGACGATGGCGTTCAGGGAGCGCGCGATCGTGTTGAGCGGTTTCTCCAAAACCCCGACGCCACGCGCACCTACGCCAAGCTGGCCAGTCTCAGTGAATCGCTCCAGCAGAAGCAAATGCAGGGCGAGGAAATCACTGAAGAGGAAGGCCAGGGCTTTGAGGCGCTGCGCGAAGAAGTGCTCAGCAATCCTGCGGTGCAGGAATTCGCCGAAGCCCGCGGCACTCTGGAGGAAATCCAGAATACCATCATGGCCTACGTGAGCCGCACGTTCGAAACCGGACGTGTTCCCGCCGAGAAGGAACTGTCCAACCGCGGTGGCGGAAGCTGCGGCACCGGCTGCGGCTGCCACTAACCGCACGGCCTCAACCATTCAAAATCACACCGGACGGCGCGCGAGTGCCGTCCGGTTTTCTTTTGTTCACTTCTTTGGGAAAACGGTCTCGAGGAATTTTACCGTCTCTGCCTTGCCGCGCTCAAGGATTCCGTTGCCGCCGAGTTCCCCGTAAGTCCCTGGCATGAGGAAGTTACGTGTTGATGGATTGCAGAGCGTTTCACTCCGCGTGTGTCACCCGCAGACGGACAAACCAGTGCGGTCCGCCCGCGGGGAGAAGGAATTGCTGAGTGAGTTGCTCGGTTATTCCATCGCCCGTGGGAGCGGGGCCGCTGAGCGTGACGCCGCTGACAGGGAGCCAGGTGCCGGTGAGCGCAGGGGAAAGTTCCACCTGACAGGCGAGTCCGCTGAGGATGCGATCAAGCCGGCGGCGGAAAGTGACATCGAAGGCGGGTACGCCGCCGTTTTTGGTGAAGGTGATAACCGGGCGAATCAGCGCCGCGTCACTCGTGAGAGTCGGATTGCCGCCGAGACCGTATTCCATGAAATTTGTCAGGCCATCGGCATCGGCGTCGTAATCCGGGGCCGCGAGGGCGCCGGTGAGGCCGGGGAACGCGGCGGCCCATGACGTGTAGTCCGCCGCCCCGCTGGCGGGCTCGCTGAAGAAGGTGAGGCTGCCGGACCAGGCTTCGCCGCCGGAGTGGCTGGCGGAGAAGCGAAAGAAATACTCCGTGGAGGGACGAAGCCCCGCAGTGACATCATAACTGAAGGGCGCGGCGAACGACATGTCGGGCAGTGCGATACGGTGTTCCCAGCCTGCCGGTGAAGTGCCGCCATCCACGCGTCCCAGCCATGCCGTCAGGTTTACGAGTGGTGCACCGCCGGTACTAACGAGTTCTCCGTTGAGCACAACCGTCTGGCCGAAGGCGACGTCACGCGTCGTGACGGCAGGAACGTCAGGCACGCCGGAGGTGCCGGCGGCGGACCAGACGAGTTCCGGCAGAATGAGAAGGTCGCTGCTGGCGGCGGATTCGTTGATCCCCTGGATGGCGAGGGTGTTGCTGCCGGCGTTGAGTGCCGTGATGGCGAAAGTGAGATCTTCGTCGCGGAAGGTGACGGCTTCGTTTTCATCCCTGTTACCGGTGGCGGCGGAATTCCATGCCACGGGGTCGGGCGCGCCGTGATGCGTGGGGGCGGTGCCGTTGATCCACGCCCAGTAGCCGTCCTCGTATTTCATCCGCAGCGTGAGGCGGCCGATACGGTTCACCTCAGGCGCAGTGAACGGGACGCGAATGAAGAGGGAGGGCTGAAGATTGTACATCGCGCTTTGCACCGTGGTGCCGAGAAGGCTTTGATAGTCGGCTCCGGTGTCATAGCCAATGCCGCTGGTGCCCGTCTGCCAGGTGGTGTCGTTATAGGTGCGCTGGATCCATGCGTAGCCGTCGGCGGGTGCCGCCGCGGGGACGCGCCAGCGGAGCGCGGAGCCCTGGGTGATGAGTGCCTCTTCGAGGGTGATGCGTACGGTGGCGGTTCTCACGGCGGGGGGCACGGCGTCGTCTGTGGCCGTGATCGTGAGCGTGAATCTCGGGCTCGTCAGGATGTCGAGGGCAGCGGCGTTGGCGACAGTCAGGTTGTTGCCCGCTGTGATGGAGAAGGCACCGCCGGTATTGCCGCCGGTGATGGCGAAGGTGAGGGCATTGCCTTCCGGGTCCCCCGCACTGAGTGTGCCCGCGGAGGTGCCGTTCGAAGAACCGGTGCGCAGCGTAAAATTCTGGGGCCCGAAGGCGGGCGGTTCGTTTTCATTGGCCAGTGAGACCAGCACTGTGGCCTCAGCGAACGACGCGGGCTGCGCGACTTCGCTGACGCGCACGGTGAGTGCGAAGAGCGGACGGTTTTCGTAGTCGAGTGCGAACGGCGTGGCCACACGGAGAACGCCGGTGTCCGGATGGAGCGCGAACGCATCGAGCACGTTGCCGCCAGTAATGGTGTAGCGCAGGGCCGTGCCCTCCGGGTCCGTGGCGGAAATGGTGCCGGCGACCGTGCCTGCCGGCGCATTCTCGCTCACGGAAAATCCCGCCGCTGGCAGAAGCGGCGCGAAGTTCTCCACCGTGACCGGCAGTGTGCCTTCCACGAACGCGCCGCCTGCATCCGTGGCGCGAATGGTGAGGGCCGCGCTGCCCGGCGTGGCCGGCGGGAACGCGAGCACGAGCTGACGCGGTGTGGTGGCGGAAACAGTGACCGAGGAGAAAAGCGCGGGGTTTGTGTTGGCCGTGACGGTAAATGTCAGGGCATCGTCCGTGCCGTCAGGATCGCCAAAGGCATCAAAGAGATTCACCATCGCGGGCGGCGCGCTGAGCGGCACGCGCACCGCCGTGAGGCCACTGCACCAGGGCGCGCCGGGATTGTTGCCGGTGAAGGTCACGGGCGTCTCGCGCCACGTGCGGAGGCCGCCGTCGCTGGCCTCGAGACGAAGTTTCCAGGTGCCGTCAGCCGGTGCGGTCATGCTGGTGTTGGCGGCAGTGGGCGTGCCGAAATTCACCGTGCCCGGCAGCGCGGTCCAGGTGCGCGTGAAGGCCGCGAGTGGTCGCCCGTCGTCAGTGACGGAGGGATTGAGAATGGCCGTGTTGATCGAGCGGCTGCCGCTGATGACCGGTCCCGCGCCCAGCGTGATGAGTGGTCCGCGATTTTCAGAAAGCCGTGCCAGCGAGAGCACTTCGTCCGCGGTGAGCGGGCGTGAATAGACGCGGACGTCGTCCACTCCGCCGCGCCAATAGTCGGTGCCGTTGCTGCGCACGGTGCGGCCGATCGCCATACTGCTCAGATTGAAGACAGCGTTGCAAAATGGCCGCAGCCCTTCGCGCACCAGCGAGCCGTCGAGATAGAGTCTGGCATTGCGTGAGGCGTCCACGGTGACGGCGGCGTGATGCCACAGGTCATCGTTGGCGGTGCCCGGTGAGGCCAGGCTGGCGATATCCGTGCCGACATCGCCGAGGACTTTGTATTTGAGAATCCCGTTCTCCAGATAGAGGCGCAGGTAACGGTCCTGGTCGCGGTTGTCGGACATGCTGAAGATGGGGCGCAGCGAGGCAGTGTTCGTTTTGAACCACAGACTGATGGTGCCCTGCGCGAGGTTTTTCACGGCGCTGACGTGCGCGGAGAGTTCCACGAAATCATCCGTGCCATCACATGTCAGGCTGCCGCTGCCAACGATGCCGGCGGTGCGCGCGATGCCGTTCAACAGTGTGCCGTGACGTGCGGTGCCGGAAGCATCCAGTGCCTGCGCGCTGCCGGCGGCTTCATCCAGCTTCCACCAGGCGATCAGACTGTCCGTGGCGCCGGTGGCCGAGGGTTCGACGATGACGGTGACTTCGTCGACGGTGACGAATCCGCTGTCGGTCAGGGTGAGCCGCAGGGTGTAGGTGCCGGCATGGCTGAAACTCGCGCCGGTGCGCGCGGCGGCGGCGTTGTCAAAGACCACAGAGGCTCCCGACGGTGCCGCTTCCACAGACCATTGCGAAGTGATAGTACCCATGAGCGGCGCTTCCGCCGTGGGCCATGTGACGGCATCGAGCACGAGGCCATGCTGTGGCGCAATGACGGCGCGCGCGGTGGCGGGCGAGGTGATTTCACCCAGCGGCAGGATGATAGTGGCAGTGTTGTTCTGCGTGGTGCCCGCGGCGTCCTGCACGGTGTAATTGATGCGTGCCACGCCGCGCGCATTGGCAACGGGGGTGAACGTCACCTGACCGCTGTAAGTGAGGGTGGCCACGCTGTTCAGCGTGAACAACCGCTGGCTCAATGCGATGGTGCCTTTCGCCGGAGTGGCCAGGGTGGCCCCGGTGAAGCGGAACGCTCCGGGAAAATAGCTCTGGCCCTGATTGTTTGCCGTCGGCTCGCCGAGCAGCGGTTTCACATCCGCCATATTGCGGTAGCCCGCGCCCTGGTCGTTGGCCATGGGCGAAAAACGGATCGCCGCCTGGCCGGGCTGCATCGTAAAGGTGTCAGGCTGCGTGTAGAGGAAGTCGGTGACATAGGTGATATTCACCGTGGAGTTCACCCCGTCGCGCTGGATGTCAAAGGAGTCCGTGCCGGTGGCCGTGGCCAGCACGCGGATGATGATGAGGTGGCGGTCATCGCGCGCCGTGTCCACCCGGGCATGAAGCGGCTGGGAGACGATGGTGGTATCCGTGCCGCTCGACGGACGGAAGGAAAACTCCTGCCCGGGCGCGAGGCGGAGATGGAGATTATTTCGATCCCATGTGCCAACGCCGACAGCGATGTCCCCTTTGTGCAGCCAGCCCGCGCCGCCATTGCCCACACTGCCGCGCAAGGAATAGCTGAACCACGCCTGGCCTTCATAGTCCGCCGACGGAGTGAAGCGGATGCGGTCCGGCGCGACGACTTCCGCGCTGCCGGCGTGGATCGGATAGACGCGGCTGACTTCCTCCACGCGCAGCACGGCATTGGTGAGCCCGTTGCGGACAAAGCGCCGGTCAT
>JANNVM010000492.1:0-17081 GCA_031414455.1 Verrucomicrobiota bacterium | reverse complement strand
CTCCAGGTGGACGCACTCAGCAGCGGCATGATGATCGTGGTCACCGGCGTGGGCGCGCTGGTTCATATCTTCTCGCTGGCCTACATGAAGGACGATGCCGGCAAGGCGCGCTACTTCGCCGGACTGGCGCTCTTTATGTTCAGCATGACGGGAATCGTCTATGCCGCGAACTTTGCCATGATGTTCATCTTCTGGGAACTCGTCGGCGTCAGCAGCTACATCCTCATCGGCCACTGGTACACAAAGAACAGCGCCGCCGATGCTGCCAAGAAAGCATTCCTCACCAACCGCATCGGCGACTTCGGATTCATGATCGGCATCCTGCTGCTCTGGAGCATGACGGGCGGGCTGCTGGATTTTGATTCACTGAAGGTCTGGTTCGGCTCCGCCGCCGTGGAAACCGTCGCTCCCGCAGCGATGACCGCCGCGGTGCTCTGCATCTTTTGCGGCACTGTCGGCAAGAGTGCGCAATTCCCGCTCCACGTCTGGCTGCCCGACGCCATGGAAGGCCCCACTCCGGTCTCAGCGCTCATCCACGCCGCCACGAGGGTTGCCGCCGGCGTCTATATGCTGGTGCGCGTCAGTTTCCTCATCGCTGCCAGTGCCTTCGCCGCAGATGTCATCGCATGGGTTGGCGGCATCACCGCACTGCTCGCCGCGCTAATGGCCACACAGCAGAATGACATCAAACGCATCCTCGCCTATTCCACGCTCTCGCAGCTTGGTTACATGGTGATGGCAGTAGGACTCGGCGCGTCGCAGGCTTCGATGTTCCACCTGTTCACCCATGCGTGGTTCAAGGCCGGTCTCTTCCTTGGCTCCGGGGCCATCATTTACGCCTGCCACCACGAACAGAACATTTGGAAAATGGGCGGCCTGAAAGCGAAGATGCCGGTCACGTTTGCGACATTCGCTGCGTGCACCGCCGCGCTCATCGCCGTGCCGCTAACGTCCGGCTGGTGGTCGAAAGAAGCCATTCTCGATGCCGCATGGGAGCACAACAAACTTCTGTTCATCTCCGCCGCCTTCACCGCGCTGCTCACCGCCTTCTACATGACGCGACTCGTCGTCGTCACCTTCTTCGGCAAGGCCCGCGATGAACACGGTGCCGGCCACGCCCACGAAGTCCCCGGCCTGATGCAGTTGCCGCTCGTCATCCTCGCCGTGCTCGGCCTCGCCGCGGGATTCTTCGGATTCCTCTCCACCGGCGTACTCGGGGATGAGTTTAAAGAATTCGCCCACATCCATATCGGCGTGCCCGCCATCGTTTCCCTGATCACCCTCGTCGCCGGTGCGGGTCTCGCATGGAAACTCTACAGCGGCCGCGACACCGACCCGGTGAACATCAAAGCCTTCACCAACAAATTTTACTTTGATGAACTTTACGCCAAACTCATCGCCATTTGCCAGGACGGCGTCGCTGCGGTGGTGAAAGTATTCGACGCTCTGCTCATCGACGGCGCGGGCGTCGGTGGCGCGAAATCACTGGCGACGAATGCCGGTAACGCCCTCCGCCGCATCCAGAGCGGCAACCTCCAGGCTTATGCGTTCCTCTTTGGCCTCGGCGTGCTGGTCATCGTCTTCCTCGCCCTGGCCCGGTAAGCCCCGGCCGGAGATTCAGGTCAGGCTCTGCCAGAGGACAAACGTGCCCGTGGCAATGACCACGACGGCAAATACCTGGCGCAGCCGGGCCACGGGAAGCCTTGCCGCAAAGGCGGTGCCGACAAGAACGCCGGCGGCGGCGATGCCGGCGAAAAGCAACGACAGCGGCCAGCGCGGCGGTGCTTCTCCGAAATGACTGATGAATCCGACAGCGGAGTTGAACGAGATGACCGCCAGGGAAGTTCCGGTCGCCACGCGCATCGGCAGCCGCGCAAACTTCACCAGGGCGGGCATCAGGAGAAATCCGCCGCCCACGCCGATGAAGCCGGTGAGCACCCCCACGCCAAGGCCGGCCAGCAGACAGCGAACGGGTTTGCACTCGGCCAGCATGGTCGTCTCTCTCCCGCCGCCGCGCAGCATGTTGGCAGCGACGATCAGCATCAGGACTGCGAAGATGATCATGAGCACCTGTCCTGAGACCAGATGTGTGAGACGGGCTCCGCCGGCCGCACCGGCCATGCCGGAAAGGGCAAACAGCAGCGCCGCCCGTGCATGAAACTCACCCGCCCGGATGCGCTGCACGGCACCCACCAGTGCGGCAGTCCCGACGACGAACAGGCTCAGCCCGACGGCTTCCTTCGGCGGCAGCCCCGCCAGATATACCAGCACCGGAAGTGTGATGATACTCCCGCCCGCGCCGGTGAGGCCAAGCGACAGTCCGATTAACGAGGCTCCTAGAAGTGATAGAATGTTCATAAGCGTTAGGTGCCCGTATCAGTTGTGTGTTTCTCCCTCACCTGAATGGCCCCATCCTCCACATCGACGATCCGATCAAACACGTCGAGCGTACGCTGATCGTGAGTGACAACGAGAACGCCGGCATTTCGTTCGTGGGCGAGATGAAGCCCAGTGAAATCAGATCCCCCGGCTCGATGACAACGAGCCGCGGAAAGCGGGGAAAAGCGAACCTCCCGATCCACCACGCGAGCGCATAACCGATGGTGCCCATGAACAGCGATTGCTGAAGAATGAGGCTGCCAATGACGGTATTGCGCGCGCCGATGAGCTTGAGCAGGGCGATGTCGCGAATCTTGTCCAGCGTGAGCGTGTAGATGATCGTGGAGATGATGATGAGCAGGGTGCGGAAGAGACCGATCTGCCGGCGCGCTTTGTCCACCATGCCGGAGAGCAGCAGGTCCCGCTGTTCCTGTGTGGAATGGACGGTGATGTCCGGCCAGTTGCCGAGTGCGGCCCGGACCGTCATGTATACGCGCACCGACCGTCGTTTTCACGCGCGCCTCAAGGGTGCCGGTGCCCGTCACTTCGCCAGCGATGGTCCCCTTTGTTACCGTATGCGCGATGACCTTCGAAGGGGCGAACCTGGTTCGATAAAGAACCAGGCCGGTAATTCCTGCCGCGGCGAGCCCCGGCAGGATGCGGCGAATTCGGGAGGAGTTCATGGACAAGTGTCGATCACTTCGCCTCTCTGGTGATGCGGCGTTGATTTATGACCGGGACGGGTGGATTCGGTTACGATTGAGGGGTGGGGATGGCTGCGGGGCGCTTTCTGTTCGCCATAAAATAGAGCACAGGCACGGCCATGCGACTGATGAGCAGGCTGGCGACTTCGCCGGCCATGAGTGAGATGGCGAGTCCCTGGAAAATGGGATCGGTGAGGATAACACTGGCACCGGCGATGACCGCCATGGCGGTGAGCAGCATCGGCCGGAAGCGCACGGCTCCGGCGTCGATCACGGCCTCGCTCAGCTCCATACCCTCACGCAGGCGCTGCTCGATGAAGTCCACGAGGATGATGGAGTTGCGCACGACGATGCCGGCGCCGGCCATGAACCCGATCATGCTGGTGGCAGTGAAAAAGGCACCCATGGCACCGTGTGCGGGCAGGATGCCCACGAGCGAAAACGGAATGGCGAGCATCACGATCAGTGGCGTGAGGAAACTGCGGAACCAGCCGACCATGAGCACATAGATCAGCACCAGCACGGCTCCGAACGCGAGGCCGAGATCCCGGAAAACTTCGATGGTGATATGCCATTCGCCATCCCACTTCATCGCCGGTTCGTTGTCAGTGAACGGCATGTCCGAGTTGTGAATCTTCAGCTCCGCTCCGCTGCCGCCGAATTTCTTCGTGTCGAGCGCGCGCAGTTTTTCATTCATCTGAAAAATCGCATACACGGAGCTTTCCACGACGCCGGCGACGTCTCCTATAACATAGGTCACCGGCATGAGGTTTTTGTGATAGATGCTCTTGTCCGTGATGGTCTGTTCCACGCTCACCAGTTCGCGCAGGGGCACGAGCGGCGGAGGTGAACCGGCGGCGAGCGGCTCCGGCAGGGCGTTGGCATCACCGGCGCGGACGCGGAGGGCGAGCAGTTCGTCCGGCGTGGCTTTCATGGCCCGCGGGAGTTGCAGCACCAGAGGGACGTCCTCCTTGTCGCCAGGGACGTGGAGCAAATCCACCGACTCCCCGCCGACGGCGATGCGCAGGGTTTGGGAAATGGTCTCGGCGCTGATGCCGTGCAGGGCGGCCTTCTCCTTGTCGATGACGAAGCGGGTGCGGGGCTGATCGTCCTCGAGATACCAGTCGATATCGACGACGCCCGGGGTGTCCGCGAAAATGCGGCGCACCTCTTTGGAAAGAGCGAGACGGGCGGCTTCGTCGGGGCCGTAGATCTCGGCGACGAGCGTCTGCAGGACGGGCGGGCCCGGAGGCACCTCGGCGATGGCGACGCGGGCATTGTATTTCTTTGCGATGGCCGCCACCCGGGGGCGGACTCGTTTGGCGATGTCGTGGCTCTGCGCGTCACGATCATGCTTCGGCAGCAAATTAACCTGGATGTCGGCGATATTGGCGCCGCGCCGCATAAAATAGTGCCGCACGAGGCCATTAAAATTGTACGGCGAACTGGTGCCCGCATACACCTGATAGTCGGTGACCTCCTGTTCGCTTCGCACGCTGGCGGCGATCTCCCGGGCGGCCTGCGCGGTGTGCTCCAGGGAACTGCCTTCAGGCATATTCAGGATGATCTGGAATTCGCTCTTATTGTCGAACGGCAGCATCTTCACCTTCACCCAGCTGATGCCGACCGTGGCCATGGAGACCAGCAGCAGGGCGGATATGCCGGCGAGAAAGGCCCACCGCCAGCGCGGCTGCCGGATCATCGGTCCCATGATGCGCCGGTAGAGTCGCGTGAAGAAATCTTCCGGATGATCGCTGAGATGTGCCTGATGGGGCACCGTCGCTTCGGGCGCTGCTTCACCCGCTTTCGCCGTGCCCGGTGCCTCCGGGCGGCGCCACCAGTTGAGTACCCGCACGGCAGCCCATGGGGTGACGATGAAGGCGATGATCAGCGAAAACGCCATCGCGGCGCTCGCACCGATCGGGATCGGCCGCATGTAGGGGCCCATGAGACCGCCCACGAAGGCCATCGGCACCACCGCAAAGATGACCGCAAAGGTTGCGAGGATGGTCGGATTGCCCACTTCGCTAACGGCTTCGACGGCCATGGTGATGCGGTCACGGCCTTTGTTGTGGGGCAAATGATAGTGCCGCACGATATTCTCCACCACCACGATGGCGTCATCGACGAGGATGCCGATGCTGAAGATCAGGGCGAAGAGCGTGATACGGTTCAGCGTGAAGCCATAGAGGTAGAAGACGAGCAGCGTGAGCGCCAGCGTCGAGGGGATGGCGACGGCGA
The DNA here is from genome assembly GCA_031414455.1 of Verrucomicrobiota bacterium. Taxonomy (GTDB): domain Bacteria; phylum Verrucomicrobiota; class Verrucomicrobiia; order Verrucomicrobiales; family V1-33; genus V1-33. Next base: position 11,757 of record JANNVM010000492.1, on the reverse strand, counting down.
CGACGATCGATTCCCGCCAGCCGAGGGTGAACATGATCAGCAGGGAAACGCTGAGGATCGCGATGCCCATGTGGAACAGCAGCTCGTTACTCTTGGCAGCGGCGGTCTCGCCATAATGGCGCGTGATGCTGACGGAGATATCGGACGGAATCACGCGGCCTTTGAGTGTGTCGAGCTTGCGCAGCACTTCTTCGGCGACCGCGATGGCGTTGGCGCCGGGACGCTTCGCGAGGCTGAGGGTGACCGCGGGTTCCTCGCCCTGCCGGTCGCCGAACAACACATACTGGGACGGCTCCTCCGCGCCGTCCTCAATGGCGGCGACCTCGCGCAGATAGACCGGTTTGCCGCCGAATACGCCGACCACGACCGAGCCCACCTCCGCGGCATTGGTGAGGAAGGCTCCCGTTTCGACGATGATTTCCTGATTGTTCGCAGTCAATCCCCCGCTGCGGTACTGCCGGTTCGCCTGCTGCAGCATGGGCACGATGCCGGCGGGGCTCAGGTTGCGGGCAGCCAGACGGGCGGGATCCAGCAGGATGCGGATCTCGCGTTTGGCACCTCCGGTGAGGATGGTTTCGGCGACCAGCGGCACCTGTTTGAGAACATCGTCCACCTGCGACGCCACGCGCCGCAGCATGAGGTGATCGTAGCAGTCGCTGTGAAATGTTAGCGCAAGGACGGGGACGTCGTCGATGCTCCTCGGTTTGATGATCGGAGTGCCCACGCCGTGCGGGATGCGGTCGAAGTTCGACATCAGCTTCTGGTTCAGGCGCACCAGGCTCTCTTCCATATCGCCGCCAACCTTGAAACGCACGATCACCAGACTCTCGCCGGGGCGTGAAGTGGAATAGACATACTCTACGCCCGGAATCTCCCACAGCAGTTTCTCCATCGGCCGCGTCGCCCGCTCTTCAACTTCCTTCGCGCTGAAGCCAGGCATGGCGACCATGACATCCACCATCGGCACTTTGATCTGCGGCTCTTCTTCGCGCGGCAGCATGATCACCGCGAACAGTCCCAGCAGCACCGAAGTGATGACCACCAGCGGTGTGAGCTTCGAGCCGATGAACGCCCGGGCGATGCGGCCCGCCGGTCCGGGAGAGGTGGTGCCGGTGCCGGTCATGGGGTGATCTTGAGCGGTTGTCCGTCAGCGAGGCGATCCGCTCCGGCAGTGACGAGTGATTCGTTCCCATCGAGTCCACTCAGCACCTCAATGCCTTCCGTGCGTTCACGCCCGGTGCGCACGAGCCGGAGCCGGGCGACATTCTGGTCGTTCACGAAGACAATCTGCAACTGACCGCGCTGGATCAAGGCGCTGGAGGGAATCAGGAGCGCTTCGTAATCGCGCACGGGCACGGCGATGCGAACGAACTGTCCGGGACGCATGGTATTGCCCGCCGGGAGATCGAGTTTCACAGGAAAGGTGCGGCTGTTGGGATCGCCCGCGGGTGAAATCTCGGCAACGGTCGCCATGACGTCCGGCGACCGTGTGGATCTGACGTTCAGCGTCGCGCCAGGGGTTAAACTCCCGATGAGCGCCTCGGGGATGTCGGCCTCGATGCGGAGTTGACCGGGATCCTCGAGTTCGAGCAGCGGTTTGCCGGGGGCCGCGAGGTCCCCCTGATCCGCGAGCTTGCGTGTAATGACACCGGCGAACGGTGCTGTGACATCGGCATAACTCATCATGGTTTGCGCCTCGGACACCCCCGCTTTCGTGATTTCCAGCCGCGCTTTTGCGGCATCGTAGTCGGCTGCGGAAATGGCTTTGCTGCCGACAAGGCTGGCCGCCCGGCGTTCGTCACGCGTGGCCTGATCCAGCGAAGCGTTAGCAGATTCCATGCGCGCCTTCACCTCCTCCGCATCCAGGGTAGCGAGCACTTCACCGGCCTTCACCACCTGGCCGAGTCCGGCCTTCATACTGAGAATGCGGCCGCTGATCCTCGCCTCGATCACCGCCTGGGTTCTCGCGCGCACTGTGCCGGTGATGTCTTCACTGAGCAGCAGTTGGCGCCTGGTGGCCTGCCCGATTTTTACATCGGCGGGCGGCAGCGCTGCGGGAGTGACCGGCTCGTGTTTGCCGCAGGCGGTGAGCAGAATAGTCACCAGGAACAGGGAGAACGGGCGCGGCATCATAATTCGCAGGAAATGTTAGCAGGTTAAATGTCACCATCCGCCGCCCAGCGCTTTGATAAGGCGAACGGTCGCGAGGTGGCGCTGTGCCGCAACACGGCTGGTTTGCAGTTCCGCCTCGAGACGGGTGCGTTCGGCGTCGAGAAGTTCAATGTAGCTGACTCTACCGGCCTCGTAGGCGGTGCGAATGAGACTGGTGGCCTGCGTGGAGGAGCGCAGGGCGTCACCCACCGCGGCGGATTGTTCGCGCAGATAGCGGGTTTGTGCGAGGCTCGTCTCGACGTCACGGATGGCAGTGAGCACCGCCTGCCGGTAGTTGGCGACTGCCTCCCGGTGCCCGGCTTCCCGCCGCTTGATATTGAAGCGGATGGCGGTTCTGCCAGTGATCGGAAGGCTGACGCCGGGCCCGATGCTCCACACGAGGGTATTGGAGGATAACAAAGTGTCTGCATCATCGCTGAGGTAACCGCTGCTGCCGGTAAGCCGCACGGCGGGAAACCACGCTGCGGTGGCAACACCGATTTCAGCATTGCGGGCGGCAACGAGGCGCTCGGCTGCGGCAACGTCAGGGCGCCTTTCCAGCACGGCGGCGGGCAGACCCGCGGGAACCGCCGGCGGAGCTTTGGACTCGATGGGACGCTCGCTGATGCGGAAATTGCTGGCGGGCTGGCCGCAGAACAGCGCGAGCGTGTCACTGGCTTCCTGGCGCTGGCGCTTGATGTCGGCGAGGCCGGCTTTGGCGGTCGCGACCTCCGTTTCCGCCCGGGCGAGATCAGTCCCGGCGATGGTGCCGGCTTTGAACTTATCCTCCAGCAGGGTGTGCCACTGCTCCCGCAGGGCAATGGTGCGCCGCAGGGCGTCGAGTTCCGCATCGGCGGCACGCAGGATGAAGTATTGCGCGGCCACATCCCCCGTGAGTGTCAGGATGGCACTGTGGTAGCTGGCCGAAGCGGAATCCGCGGCGGCGCTCGCGGACTCAACCTCGCGCCGCACTTTGCCCCAGAAATCAATCTCGTAGTTGAGGTCAATGAGCGCGCTGAAGCTGTTGAACCGGGCGGCGGGGATGGACACCTTGATCGGTGTCGGAAGACTCCCTGACGATTGTTCGCGGCTCGCACCTCCCTGGAGAGTGAGCAGAGGCTCCCATCCGGCGGCACTCATGCGGGCAGCTGCGCGGGCCTGATCCACGCGGGCCGCGGCGGCCTGCAGCGTTGGACTGGCCGCCAGCGCGAGGCGTTCGAGTCGGGTTAGCTCGCCGTCACGGAAAACCTTCCACCACTCACCGCGGGTGGTGTCATCCCGCGGTGCCGCCGGCTGCCATCGCCACCTCGCCGGGGTGATATCCGCCGTGTCAGGCTGAGTGTAATCCGGCCCGACGGTACAGGCACTGAGTCCAAAGACGGCGGCGGCGGAAAGTGTCAGGATTTTCATGGACGATGGAGATGCCCCGGGGCCGGCAGGATTACGGTTCATTGGGAGGGGCCGCTGTCAAATCAGTCGCCGGCGTCACGCTCCCGGTTCGCATGCCCCGCAGGATGTGATTGGCGCATTGTTCGAAGTGAGCCATGATTTCCGCGGCGCTGGCGCCGGCCGGCATGGTGGCGTCGGCCAGGACCGGCTTGACGGAGAGGTCCTCAAAGAACTGCACCACTTCTGTCAGGCTGTGGAAGAGATGGTGCTCCTGGCCGGCCTCCGGCAGCATCACAAAGGCAAGATTCAGCAGCCACCGGCCATCCTTCAGCAGGATAAACATATCCGGCTGAAAGGTGGTGCTGCCCGGAACATAACCTTCCTGTCTTACGAGGTAGGGGCCGTGTCCGCGCGGTCCATAGCCGAGGTTCATCACCTCGCACCGGGCCGGATCATTGCAGAGCGCAGGCATAGGTCAGGGTTTCAGCGCGGCCCGTTTCCCCTCGACCCCGGCGACCGCCGCGAAGACGACGGCGGCCATAACCGCGAGTCCGGCATACCATACCCATTCCGGCAGGCTGGCGAGATCCGGCAGCCGCTTCTTGCCGAGGTCACCGACGGGAAGGATGTTGGCCGCCACCCAGTCATAGCTGAGAGCGTAGAGTGCGCCGCCGGCGAGCATGCCGACAAAACCAACGAGGGCATCGAGTCTGCCCGTGGCAATGGCCGCAACGCCGGTGCCGGGACAATACCCATAGACGACCATGCCGATGCCGAACAACACCGCCCCGGCGGTCACGGCCAGCATGGCCGCGGGTTTGATGTGGAAGTTCGCCAGCTCATGCCCGTGCAGCAGCCACACGCCAACACCGCCCACGACAATGGCGGTGAGCATGACTTTCAGGACGGTGAAGTCACGAAAGAGGAACTGCCGGACGATGACGTCATAATCGGTGACGCCGCCGCGATGCAGCAGAATCCCGAAAAGGGCGCCAAAGAGAAGGCCGGCCCACAACAGATTGGTGCCGGTGATGAATGCGAAGGTAAGATTCATGGGAAGATTGATGGATGGGGGTTCAGTTGCGCGTGCGGCGGCCGAAGAGGGCGAAGGCGGTGCCGGTGCCGGCGACGAACATCACAATGAAAAACGCCCAGCTGCTGACAGCCAGTTGCAGCGACCCGCTGATGCCGTGTCCGCTGGTGCAGCCGTCCGCGAGCCGCGCTCCGTAGAGGATGATAACACCTCCGATGAAGGCGGCGGCCATCCGTTTGAATACCGACGGTCCGAAGCGGTCGCTCCAGACAGAGGGCACGCTTCCGAATTTGAAGCTGCCGCTGACCAGTGAACTGAGCAGAGCGCCGGCGAACGTGCCCAGAACGAACAGGCTGCCGTAGTCCCATTTGGGAACGGCTTTCTTTGCCCAGTAGGTGTTCTCCGCCACCGCCGTACTGCCCATAACAGGCATTGCACAGGCTCCGGATGCCTGCGCAATGCCGGTGGACATGCCGATGGGTTTGTCGGCCAAAGAGAAGGTGAGGATGCTGAGCAGGCCGATACGCGCGCCCACGAAGTATGGATTCCAGCGGTGTGATTTCATAATTGGCGGTACAGTGAACGGGTTGCAGAACTGCGGTTAAGAGGGACGGTGTCCGTGATCCCGGTGCCGGGAATCACTTCGGCTGTCCCTCCTCCGGTTTGCCGGCGGAGGTTTTCGCCCCGGGTTTCTCCTGACATTTTTGGCAGCCCTGCTTTTCGCCCGGCTTCTCCTGACATTTTTGGCAAGCGGACTTCGGTTCGGGCTTTCCGTGATCATCAGGGCAAACGGGGCCGGCGTCTTTCTCCGCCGCCTTCTTCCCGTCACCGAGTGCACGGTCATGGGATTCATGCATTTGATCCGGGCCCTTTTTGACAAAGCCGCTGACAATCCTGGCGTGATTCTGAGCAACCTTGATGGCCTCCGGAGTCTTTCCTTTAGCGATCATCTCGACGCCGCCTTCGACTTCTTTGAACTCGTGATCAATGTCTTTGTAGTGCTCGACGAGTTCCGCAAAGGCCGGATCCCAGCGCCGGATCATCATGCCGGCTCCAAGCCGTTCGCGCATTTCCTTCACATGCTTCTGCAGGGTTTTGGCGACGCCGGGGTCATCGGAAACGGTGCGTGATTTGTAGCCCGCATCCGTCATTTCCACCGTGCGCTTGATCTTTTCGTGATTGGCAAACAGTTCGTGAATCGCTTCCTGAAAGCCGCCCTGAAAGCCGCCCTGACCGCCGCCGGGGCCGTGGCCGACGCCGCCGCCTTTTCCCTGTCCGCGGCCGGGGCCTTGCGCATGGAGTGTCAGGGCCGTGGTTAAGCACAGAAGCGCCGTGGCGAGGAGGGAGCAGGACGTGGTTGTTTTCATGGTGTGTGTATCGGGTGTTAGGGTTGAGGGGTTGCCGGCGTCCGGCTGTGCAGGAGGAAGAAGTTCCTGGGGACGGTGCCGGTTGAGAGATTCAGGGGCGATGCGACCGGCGGGGGCCACAGTTCGGTCCAGGATGCGAGACCGGAGGATTGTTCGAAGAGGTAATGGACGCCGTTCTCCACGGGCCATGACAGGGAGATGCCGCCGGGTTCCGTGCGGGCGATGCTCAGCGGCGGGGAGGGAGCAGGCACGGGTTCGAGAATGACGGAGAATATCTCTGCAGCGGCCCGCGTATTGCCGTTGTTCGGCGCATCGGACACAATGCCTCCGAAAATGTAGCCGATGACCTGCGGGCGGCGCAGGGATATGAGGTCAATTATTTTTGGGCGCAGCAGCGGCACGCCGGGGGCCGGGAGAAACTCCGCACTGGTTCCGAAAAAGAGCCGGGCTCCCTCCGCGGATCGAATGTCGGGAAATTCCGCCGGCAGCAGTGTCTGGTGGAAATCGCCGGCGGCCGAACGAACGAGACAACTGATATGATGGACAAACGGCACCTGCGGATCGCTGATCCAGGTATCTGTCAGGTTATCGTGGAACTGAGCGCTGAGGCCGCCGAACTGGAGGATGAAATTCTCACCGGTCACGCGGTCGTAGAGCGAAACCTTCGCACTGTGATAGTGGTGCAGCCCCTGCTTAAACGTCGTCGCGGCCAGCGGGTCCGGCTGAGAGGGAACGCCATTCGACGTGACGGTGACTGGTACGGTCCAAACCCCGGTGGTCGGGGTGAAGACGCCGGCCAGCGCGAGCACTTCATCCACAAGAGCCCCGGTGACGGCATCCCGTCGCAATACCGGGACGACATTCAGATCCCGGCGGCGAAAATCATCTGCGGGCGGACTTTGATAGACTGAGGCGGGGTCGATGACGGGACCTTCGGTTCCGGCGAGCAATGAGAACCGGCGCACCTGACGCGTGTAGGTCCCGTTGAACATCGGACGGTAGCGCCCAGGATAATTCTGACCGAAGACCAGCAGGAACCGGTCACCGGTTTTCTCAAGGGCTCCGCCCGTTACCTGGAAGAGTGGCGACTGAATCGTGCGGATGGACGCCGCCGGGGCCGGACTTCCGGGGCTCTGTTTCACCCATGCCATGAGACCGGGGACATCGATCGCCGCAAAATGACTGAAGGTGACATAGTCGGCTGCGGAACGGTCGAACCCGTAGCCTCCGGCCACATAGAGGCGGTTCTCCTCCTGGATGAAATTGTGGTTGGTGGCCGAGAGGAAATCCTCGATCCCGTTAGTGAGGCCGGCATCATTTAACGACCGGTGCCACGTGCGCTGTCCGGCACGATCCACGACCCAGACATCCGAATTGGCATAAACCGTGGGAAAGGCGTCCATGCCCATCATGCCGTGCAGTCCATTGGTGCGTCCGCCCAGAAACAGCCACTGCCCCTCCCACTGCGCGGCGATATAGGAGTGCAGTGTGGGTAATGGTGCGGCATTGAAGTTGATGTGCTCTAACCGGATACGGAATGGCAGATGTCCCGATCCATGAACGGGAGAAAAATCCGGCGTCTGGTGCGCGGCGTGCAGAGGTGCCGCAGCGAACAGGCATCCCGCGGCGCAGAGGAGCGGAAGTCGCCGGCGGCGGGCAGGCATTTGAATTTTAGGGCGGCCTTTCATGGCGGATTGGATGGATAGGCTTCGGGCGATTCAGCCGCGTGCGGCGAGCCAGGTGCGGTACGCGCCCGCAAGGTTGCGCACGCGGAAGCCGTGCTGAGCGAGCATTCGTGCGGCGATGTAGGAACGCTGGCCGCTGTGGCAGTAGGCGACGATCCCGCGGTCGCGCGGCAGTTCGCTCAGCCGCACACGCAATTCATCGAGCGGAATGTGCAGTGATCCGGGGATGGAACCTGCCGCGAGTTCTTCGGGACTGCGGACATCCAGCAGCAGCGTGGTGCCGGGGTCCAGCGCTGCCACTTCATCCCACTGCACCAGCGCGACATCGCCGGCGAGGACATTCTGCGCCGCCATGCCGGCAAGGTTGACAGGGTCTTTCGCCGATCCGAAAGGCGGGGCATAGGCCAGTTCCAGTTCAGAAAGATCGTGGACGGTCATTCCGGCCTTCAGGGCCGTGGCCAGCACATCGATGCGCTTGTCCACGCCGTCACGCCCGACGGCTTGCGCGCCGAGCAGCTTTCCCGTCTCCGGAGCGAACAGCACTTTCAGCGCGATCGGCTGGGCGCCAGGGTAGTAGCCCGCATGGGATCCGGGATGAAGATGGATTGCATGGAACGGAATGCCCGCGCGGTGCAGGCTCTTCGCGTTGGCACCGGTGCAGGCGGCCGTGAGCCGGAACAATCGCAGGACCGCGGTGCCCCATGTTTGTTTATAGCAGGACTGGCGGCCGAAGATGTTGTCGGCAGCGATGCGGCCCTGACGGTTAGCCGGTCCTGCCAGCGGGATCAGTGCCCACTGGCCCGTGACGCCGTCATGCACCTCGACGACGTCACCGACGGCCCAAATGTGAGGGTCACTCGTCTGGAGGTGTTCGTTGACCCGTATGCCCCCCAGTTGACCAATCTCCAGGCCGGCCTCCTTCGCCAGACCTGCTTCGGGTTTCACACCCAATCCGAGAATGACCGCATCGGCTGGCAATCGCAGCCCGCTCTTCAGCACCACGATGGAAGCCCGGGCCGGCTCCAGGAGTGAGGGCGGCTCGAAGGAGGCCACGGGACCGTTCAGATGGAGAGCCACGTCATGCCCGCGCAATTCCGCATGCAGCCACGCCGCCATTTCGGGGTCCAGCGGGGCCATAACCTGCGGCAGCGCCTCCACCACCGTGACCCCGTGACCGCGATGCCGCAGTTGCTCCGCCATCTCGAGTCCGATGTAGCCACCGCCCACCACCACAACGCGGCTGTGGCCGGAGGTCTCCGACCACCCGGCGATTTTTTCAATATCCGGGATGTCCCTCACCACGAAATGGTTCGCGCGCTCAATTCCGGGAATGGGCGGTCGCAGGGGTGCGGCCCCCGTTGCCAGCACGAGAGCGTCATATCTCTCCTCATACTCGCGGCCGGTGTCCCGCTCGCGCACCCGGACACTCCGGGCCGCACGGTCAATGCTGACAACCTCTGACTTCACACGAACATCCAGGTTAAAGCGCGCTTTCAGGCTCTCCGGAGTTTGTACCAGCAGGCTGTCTTTTTCCGCGATCTCACCGCCGGCGAAGTAAGGCAGCCCGCAGTTGGCAAACGACACATGCGGTCCCCGCTCCATGATGATGATTTCGCTGTCCTCGGACAACCGGCGGGCGCGCGCGGCGGCACTGGCTCCGCCAGCAACTCCGCCAATGATGATGATGCGTTGTGGTTTCATGAAGCGAATGGAAAAGGATTAAACGGCACGCCCGGCAAACACCTCGTCGCCAGCCTTGCGCTCCACCGGCACACGACCCCCGCCGGCAGGCCAAAGAACTTCTCTCCAAAGAATCCGATCGTCAGCGCCACTCCAGCAACAGCGACCGTCAGTACCGCCCAGCGCTCCTGCATCCAATGCGGCAGGAAGTGCGGCGCAAAGCCGTGATCGTGGTCGGATTCGAGGGCTGTTGGTTTCACACTAACACCGGTTGAAGATTGGACGATGCCAGACGGGCAAGAGCATCCGGGCCGATTGGTTCTTCGGCTTGCCATGGGAGCCATGCGGTGCGCCTGGCGTGCTTTTCCACGACCTCGCGTAGATAGCGGTGCTCGGATGCTTCACGGCATTGCAGCAGGGGATCGCAGGAGCCGCATTGCAGCAGGCTTTGATTGATGACCCATGCAAAAGGCTCGATCCGCGCGCGCCGCAGGTCTTCCTGTAAAGCCGCGGCCTCGTGAACGGGCGTGGCTTCGGGCAGAGTGACGAGCAGGATGCGGGTAAAGTCAGGATCGCGCAGGCGTTCGAGGAGTTTCAGCACTTCCTCGGGCTGCGTGCTGCGGGCCTGGCGTTCGAGTTCGCGCTGGTAGGCCTCACTGGCATCAAGAAGCAGCAGCGTGTGGCCCGTGGGTGCGGTGTCGAGCACGACGAAGCGGCCCGTGCCTTGTCCCACCTCACGCGCGAAGGCACGGAACACGGCGATTTCCTCGGTGCAGGGCGAGCGCAGATCCTCCTCCAGCAGCGCGCGGCCGGCTTCATCCATCGCGGCACCTTGAGCGCGCATGACTTCACTTTGATAGGCGGCGGTTTCCGCAGCGGGATCAATCCTGCTGAGCGTGAGGCCCTCCACCCTGCCGTGAAGCGTCTGCGCCACATGCGCGGCGGGATCGGTGGTGCTGAGATGCACGGAATGGCCGCGTCGTGCGAGCATGACAGCGATGGCGGCAGCAACGGTGGTCTTGCCCACGCCGCCTTTGCCCATCGTCATGATCACGCCGTTGCCCTGCCGCTCCATGGTGGCCACGAGGTCTTCGAGACTTTCCATTTCGGGCGGTGTCCAGCCGGTCTCATCAGCCTTCACGCACTTGCCTTGAGCCTCGCCGCTCAGCAGCACACGCAGACCGCCGATGCCAAGGATGTTGATGGGGCGCAGGGGCACGATGAAGCCCGGCATCGAGCCGATGAACGCACTCGCCGCCGACAAAGCGGACAATCCGCGCTGCTGCATGGCCTGCGCGGTGACATCTTCCGGGCAGTTGGTTTCAAAGGTGCCGTTAATGACAAGACACTGATTGCCCACACCGATGTCGCGCAGTTCCCTGGACGTGCGCTCAGCTTCACGCAGCGCGGCCCCCTGGGGGCGGCTCACGAGCACAAGCGTCGTGGCTTTCGCATCCGCAAGGGTGTTGACCGTGGCTTCATAAATGACGCGCTGCTTTTCCAATCCAGCCAGTGGACCGAGGCAGGAGGTGCCGCTGGTGTTCCTGTCGAGGAATTGATCCCATGCCTTCGCCAAACTCATCAGCCGCAGGGTGTGGCCGGTCGGTGCCGTGTCGAAGATGACGTGATCATAGTCCTTCGCGGCATCCGGATTGCCTATCAAACCGGAGAACTCATCGAATGCCGCGATCTCCACCGTGCAGGATCCGGACAACTGCTCCTCCATGCTGCGCAGCGCCGCTTCAGGCAGGAGACCGCGCATCGGGCCGATCAAGCGCTCGCGATAAGCCGCCGCGGCTGCGACTGGATTGATGTTCATCGCGTCCAGGCCCGGTGCTCCCGCAACAGGAGCGGGCTGGTTGGTGAGCTTCGTCTCCAGTACTTCATCCAGATTGGAAGCGGGGTCTGTGCTAACCAGCAGCACGCGTTTGCCGGCATCCACAAGCTTTACAGCCGTGGCGCAGGAGAGGGATGTTTTGCCAACGCCGCCTTTGCCTGTGAAAAAGAGGAAGCGGGTGGCGGTGGCAGGATCCGGTTGATAGAATGGCAGACTCATGATGCCGCCTCCTCATCCTTGCCGAGCGCGGCGCGGAAGAAGGCCGGTCGCTCTTCGCCCGTGGGATAGCGCCCCTTCAGGCGAACCTCGCCGTCCAGAAAGATCAGTGGCAGCACATCCGCGCCCTCCTTGTCGAGCAGGGCTTTGACGGCCGGATTCTGCACAAAAGCGATTGGCTGCTGGCCAAGGTTGTAGCGCTCGATCCTGACCCCCTTGCCGCCGAGTTGCGAGAGCATGGCAGCAAAGTTCACAAGGTCTGGATCAATATCCGTGCCACAGATACCAGTGGAGCAGCACATGGGCGGGTCATAGACCTGGATGGTTTTCATTGTTTGTTTGGAGATCAAGGTGTTCGGTTCACATCTGCGCTGCTATGGGGTATGGACCCCACTTCAT
>JANNVM010000491.1:0-2509 GCA_031414455.1 Verrucomicrobiota bacterium | reverse complement strand
CAGTGATCAGTGGTCGGTTGGGACCGGGAAGCGGCGGGAGAAGTCTGCCGCAGGCGTGTGCTCGGGCGCACCGGTTCCTTTTCGCAAATCGTTTTGCGCATCGCATCAATGCCGGAGGCTATCAATTCCTTCGCGTCGAAGGGCGTTTGGCCGGTGAGCAGTTCGTAAAGCAGGACGCCGAGCGAGTAGATATCGGTGCGGGTGTCGATGTCCAGCCCGCTGAGTTGGGCCTGCTCCGGACTCATGTAGGCGGGAGTGCCCATGAATTGCTCGAAGGCGGTGAACAGCGTCCTGTCCGTTAGGCGCTGATCGCTCGTGGCCTTGGCGATGCCGAAATCAATGACTTTGGGCACGGCCACGGTGTCGTGCTGGGCGACGAGAATGTTCGAGGGCTTGATGTCGCGGTGGATGATCCCCTTTTGATGCGCGTGCTGGATGGCCTGACAGACCTGGATGAACAGGTCGAGCCGCTCGACGGTGGGGAGTTGGTTCTGGTCGCAGTAGTCGGTGATCCTGATGCCGCGGACCAGTTCCATGACGAAGAACGGCCGGCCGGTCTCCGTCGCGCCGGCGTCGAAGACTTTGGCGATATTCGGATGGTCCATCAGGGCCAGCGCCTGCCGCTCGGCTTCGAACCGGGCGACGACTTGCTGGGTATCCATGCCCAGCTTGATGACTTTGAGCGCGACCTTTCGGCGCACGGGTGCTTCCTGTTCGGCCATGTAAACGACGCCGCAGCCGCCCTCGCCGATTTGCTCAAGCAGTTTGTAGTGACCAATCCTGTCCCCGGGCTTTTCCGTGACCCTGACGGCAGTCGGCATCTCCCGCATCACTTGGACCATACACGCGGGGCACAGCCCTTCAAAGGCCGCGCCGGCATGGGCAGCTCCGCACTGCGGACATTTTTGGTTGGCACTCATGATTGGCAGGGACGCCACCTCCATACTCCGGCAGCTTCACCCCGTACAAAGGAGAATTCCCCGCACGATTACGGGAAAGTTTAGCGTCACTGCCCAACCGCGTCGAACAAGTGCGCCATTTCCTCCTCGATGTCGGCAGGACTGGCCACCGTGTCCGCTATTTCCGCGCGAATGAGTTCCCCATAGCGCTGGCGCAGCCGGTGTACTTTCACCGCGACGGAAGCGACAGCCATTTCCAGTTCCACGGCCACGGCGTCGTAGGCGCCATCGCTCGTCGGAGTCGAGAGAAAAACCTTCAAGTGGTCGAACTCGCGGGTTTTCCCGGCGGAGGAGAACTCGTCCCGCAGTCGCGCAAGGGCCTGCGCGAGCAGCGTCAATGCCCAGCGCTGCTCAAAAATCTTTTCTGCCGTCATCGCGGAATCCGGTTCCAAAAGATAAAGCTCCTCAGCGTTGTGATCGTCCAGAGAAATGAAAGTCTGACCGCCCCCGCGTTTCGCGGCCCGCGACTTGTCCCACTCGTCGGAAAGAAAGTGCTTGAGCGCCGCGAGGAGAAACGAACGGAACTTTCCCTTCTGCGGGCCGACATTTTCGAGAAAGCTTCTCTGCAGCAGATGGGTAAAGAATCCCTGAGTCAAATCCTGAGCGTCCTCCCGGCTGCACCCGTTGCGGCGGACATAAGCGTAAAGTGGATACCAGTAAGTACGGCACAACTTTTCCAGCGCCTGCGCGGCCAGTGTGGACGCCCCGTCGCGCGCCGCCAGCACGACGCTCCAATGCGTGGCGGTAAAGACGGGGCTGATGCCGGGTGTGCTCATGCCGCGATCCTAAGCAGCGAGTGGGGCAAGACAAGCCCGCGGCTCACCGTGGTAACCGGGCGCGACCCTTAAGCCAGGTGGGGCGAGGCTCCTGCCGAGCCCTGATCAAGCGGGCGGAGGCGGCGCGGCGCGAATTTTATGGTCAGTGAAAGCAACCGCGGCGAGAGCCCGTCCGCTTCGCCTCCGCTCCCCCTCCGCCCATTTGTAGTGGGCTCGGCAGGAGCCTCTCCCCACCAGGATTCAAGGGCTCCGCTCCAGGTCATGCGACATTGACTATCCCGCTCACTTCAGCGCCGCGCGATAGAAGCCTCGTAGGTCTCCGGGCCCGCCCGGCGCGGGAAACGTCATCGTGCCTCCGGGGTTCGTGGGTTGGACCGTGAAGTTGAGTGGGCTGTTCCAGTTGGTCAAATCAGTCGAAGTCTGGATGTCGTAGCGGGAGCCTTGCTTGCCGGTGAGGGTCAGTTGCTGCTGGCCATTCACCCGCGTAACGGTCAACTGCGGCTCGCCGCCGGGCTCGGTCACGGTGTGGAATTCGTTGGCCTCGACGTTCTGCAATTCCTGCACTGTGCCGGACGGCCACTCAATGCGCACGAGGTCCGCAGTCGCCGCGTTGCCGAGGCCGACATGGAGGTAGAGGCTGTTCTGGCCCATCTGGCCGTCGCCGCCAGGGACTTCGCGCATTTGCCAGAATGTCTGCCCGTTAATCGTCGCACGCACGCGCACCTTCGCGCCAATGGCCGCGCGGTTCGACCGGGTGCCGATCAGCCGGAACTC
>JANNVM010000490.1:0-14430 GCA_031414455.1 Verrucomicrobiota bacterium | reverse complement strand
ATCGCTCGCGTCGTCATGGCTGTGTCCCTTGCGGCGCACAAAGGCATAGAGCGGATACCAGTAGCTCTGGCACAGTTGCGCCATCGCCTTGTCTCTTTCCGGCGACAGAGTGTCCCCGGCACGCACAATCATCGACCAGTGTGTCGTATGAAAAGGCCCGACGTGTGGGCCGCGGAAAGGAAAATTCGGTCCATCGGGGGGCATGAAAGCAGATCGATCGGGTGAAATGATCGTATCACCTGCTCACCGGACCGGCAATGGTTCTTCGCGGTTTTCCGTGAGTGAACCGGGGAGCCATCGCGGGCGATGCCGATCCGCTGCGACTTCGATGGTGAAGTTTCCTAAGGCTGCCGGGGGCGCGCGGTCGGAATTGACATCCATCCCCTGCATATGCGCAAAAAGCATGGTCCGGACGGTCAGCGGACAAAGATTTATTTTTGCCGTCGCGCAGAATCAGACCTCTCTGCCAGGCGGCACGCTGTCGCGACCCTCCTGATGCGGCGTGCTTTTGATGGCCTCGTAGAGCCATGTCCGGGCCAGAATCCAGTGCCGCTGCACGGTCTTCTCACTGATGCCGAGCACCCCGCTGATCTCCTTCGCACTCAGACCGACGAAGAACCGCAGTTTGGCGATGTCCGCCTGCTGGGGACTCTCCGCGGCCAGGGCATCGAGCAGTTCATGCACCTCGAGGAGTTTCGCATCCTCGGAAGCCGCGATGCAGGGGTGGTTTTCCAGCGGTTCGTGTTCGCATCCGCCGCCGCGCTTTTGGCTGGTTCGCCGCCGCGCCTGATCCACCAGAATGCGCCGCATCGCCTCCGCCGCGGCGGAGAAAAAATGCGATCGGCCGTCCCAGGACTGGCCTTCGCCTTCCGGCCCCGCCAACCGCAGCCATGCTTCATGCACCAGAGCGGTGGCGCAGAGTGTGATCTCACGGGCTTCGCCGGACATTTTCTCGGCCGCCATGCTCCGGAGTTCCTGATACACGGCTTGCCACAGACGGTCATCCGCTCCGG
The DNA here is from genome assembly GCA_031414455.1 of Verrucomicrobiota bacterium. Taxonomy (GTDB): domain Bacteria; phylum Verrucomicrobiota; class Verrucomicrobiia; order Verrucomicrobiales; family V1-33; genus V1-33. Next base: position 13,417 of record JANNVM010000490.1, on the reverse strand, counting down.
CTTCGCCGGCCCGCGCAGCTTCGAGCATGATGGTGACGTCGCCCATGGAGTGAAGAGACACTCTATGCGCTGGAAGCGGGAAAGGCAAGATCCGGATCTCCGCCCTCCCCGGTTCGGCACGGCGCATTTTTCCCAGTTGGCTTCCCTTTGCGCCGGCTAACAGACCACCGGTCAGGAATTCCGTCCGATCAACATCCTCCCGCATGGCAGCGATGCTCCCGGCGCAGCCGCTTCCCGGCACTTTCAGCGCTACGGGACTATCCCGCCCACGAAGACCACCGGCGAGGTGGAGATGCCCGGCGCGATATCAAAGGCAGACGTGATCGGAACCATCTGCGGGCCGCCGCCGGCGATTGGCACGCGCCACATTCCCTGGATTCCGTTCACCGTGCCCGCGGCGAAGATCCACAGACTGTTCGCGGACCATGCGCCGCCGTACGGAAACCCGTCGCCGGGTTCGGTCAGTTGAGTGAGGGGGGTGCGGGCGCCGGTGGAGGGATCTACGAGCAGGAGGTCATGACCGAGATCGGTGCGGCTGAAGTCGGTATTGCCGTCGCAGGCCGCGATCCGCACGCCGTCCGGCGACCATTGCGGCCACGAATCACCGAATCCGGCGGGTGTGAGCGCCTGTTTGACGCCGCCGGTTCGCGTGGCGAGTTGTGAGGGAATGCGGTGGGCGAAGACGAGTGTGCTGTCGTCAGGATTGAAACTGGGCATGGCTTCCTGACAGTCACCGGAGGGATAGACCGCGGGATTACCGCCGTTGGTGTTCAAAGTGTATATGCGGCCATCGGCGCCGGAGCCGTAGTCGAACACGAACTGGAAGTTGTCGTGTTTGAAGCAGTAGTTGACGATGTCGTAAGAGGTGGGGTTGTTATAGACAAGACGCGGATTGTTGGCACCCGGATTGGTGGTGGTGTCGTAGGCATAAACATCCGCCCCGGAGTGACCCGACGGGCCGGTGCCGTCCCTTGTCAGGAGAATCCAGCGTCCGCTGGGTGAAGGCCGGGGATAGCGCCCCACAACGAGGGCGGTTTCCTCAGTGCCGCCGAGGCGGCAGCGATAGATGATCGATATGCCCGCCGGCGTCCGCCGTTCATAGATGAGCCATGTGCCGGTGGGGGGCGGAGTGGCGGCGACCGCGCGATAAAACCGCCTCAACTGCGTCTGCCCGCCGAGGTCGGTGAAACGAAGCAGGCCGTCCGGATCCACCGGCCGCGGCGCGAGCGTCTGCCATGTTACGAGGTCGGTGGAGATTTCCGGGCTCATGAATTCGCCCGGCAGTACCGTCGCCGGCAAAGCAACCCGGGGATCGGTCCCGGGAGTCAGCGTGATTTGGGCAGAGGCGCAGGACCACGTCAGCGCCAGCAGGAGGAGGGAGTAAAATCGTCTCATGACTTTTGGGGGCGGTCAGGGTTGGGTGACGCGCACACGGAAGAAGCAGCGGCCGGGCACCCGCGGTTCGATGGTGAATCGCATCCGTCCATCCGGCAAAAACTCCGGCGCATCCGGGAGCGGCTGCCATGAGCCGTCGAGGCTGGTGTCACACTCCAGCGAGTAGCGCAGCGTGCGGCGGCATTCCTCAGTGCATTCCCATGTCAGCTCCACGAGGCCGTCCGCGGCGAGCGCGATCCCGGGATCAGGCACCGGCAGCGGTTGCAGGAACGGACCGAGCGGCGGCGCGGTGCTTCCGGCGGGGTCGGTGCCTGCGGCGAATTCATCGGCATTGCTGTTGCCGTCGCCATCGTAATCACTGCCGGCGGTTTGTGTCAGGGAACCGAAGAAAACCAGTTCCCACTCGTCGCCCATGCCGTCGCCATCATCGTCCGTGATGGCACCTCCGGGCAGTGTTTGCACGGCGGCACTGACAACTTCCATCGCACTGTCGCCGCAGGCGGGCGGCGGAGGCGGCAGATCGGTGAAGCCGCGAATCTCCACAAGTGCGCCGGGCGGCAGCGCGATGGAACCCTGAAAGCGCCATGGCCGGCCCTGACGATCCACCAGCGAGACGGTTGCCGCGCCGTCATCGAACACCGTGCAGTCGGAACGGAAGGAATCGGCCCTCACGGTCAATGTCAGGGTGACTTCCGGCCGAGGTGCGGGCAGCGCCAGGATGGTCGCGACGGCTGATTCGGCATCCGCGATTTGAGCCGGTGTCAGCAGGGACACGTCGAGATAGCCGGCAGGCAGCGGCCCGCCGCGGACGAGAGACCGCAGCAGATCGAGCGGCGCAGGAAAGCCCGCCGTAGTGCCATCGGGATCGGCCTCGCTGGCCGGAACCCAAACCGACTCGAACCGTTCGTAGATGTCCGCCGCGAGCGCGCGCAGCGCCTGCACTTCGGCGCTGCCGGGGTCGTCCTGAACCGCGCTGTGCATGACGGCGTGCATCTGCCCGAGCCGCCACGCGGGTTCTCCGGCAGGGCCGGGCCATTCCAATGCCGCCAGTCCGGAAACGGTGGTGCGTCGCGCTCCGGCATCCGTGATGCCAGTGTCGAAGAGAGAGAAACGCACCGCCGGATCCGCCCCGCGCGAGACAAGGATCTCGTCCACCTTTCGCTCGATCAGCAGTGCCACCAGCGAATCAACGGGCGACAGAGTCACGGGCACCGTGCGCGGGAGCAGAGCGGCCTCGGCAGCGCGGAGCGCCTCAATCCACGCCAGCGCTTCGTCCGCAGGCGTGCCGCCGCCGGGAACATAATTGATCACCGGCGGCGCGGGCGGCGGTAACGGCGGGACGACGGCGATCATCTGTGCCGCGTGGGAGACAGGACCGCCATTCGTGCGCCGCCATGTCGCCGGCGATGTCAGGGAAACAAACCTTGTGCTGGCAGGCACGGAAAAGTTCTCGAAACTAACAGTATCAGTGAGCGCCAGCGTTTCGCGCGTGGCAAAGCGGGCCGCGGCGATGTCGAGGGCATCGATTCTCGTGGCTTCGCTGGTGACGAGCAAGGGATCCGGCGCACCGGCGGTCCATGAACGCAGGGTGGCGGTGAGCGTGATGCCGGTGTCCCCGGGCCGCGGCGTGCCGGGAGCGGGTTTGTCAGCGCCGTTGTTCGGATCAGTTCCGGCCAGCAATTCCGCATCGTCAGCCGCACCGTCACCGTCGGTGTCGTGACCGGCGCCGGGATCAGGAATGCCTGACGCGATCTCCACGAAATCCGGGATGCCATCGTGGTCGGAATCAAGCCAGGGGCCGTCTTTGGCAAACGAGTAGACGGCCGTTCGCAGGGCGGAATTCCGGAGTGATGCGCCGGCGGTACCGAAAAAGGAAACGATGGTGTCTTCGATGAGCCAGACCGTACCGCCGGCCCATGTCTGCCATGCGCCGTTACCCAGCCGGAACATGACGGTGGTGCCCGCGGCGGCCATGAAGGAAAGTTTCTGCGCCTTGTCGAAATGCCCCGGCATGGGCGCGATGGACGGCTCGAGTTCCGGCGTGTCGAAGGCCGCCCGCAGGCTGACAACGGAAAGCCACGGCTCAAACTGATTGGCGAGGACTTCGTCCGCGCCCATCGCGCTGCCTAGCAAATAAACGTCCGGATTGTCGAGTCCCGCCGTGGACCCGCCGAAAACCTCACCAATGGCACTGACATTTCCGCCGCCGTCGATGGTGATGCTTCGCGTCCAGTCCCCCGCATGGAGCGCCGCGAGCGGGCGGACGTTCTCGGTGACAAAGGGCGGGTCACTGAAGAGCAGCACGTTCGCGCGTCCCGAGTTGGTCGTGACCATGGGCAGAGAGGCGGAGGCCAACGGTGTATATGTGCCATCAGCCTCGCGCCGGTGCGGCTGAAAGGTTTGACTGCGGGTGGTGGCTTCCGGACTCGAAGCAAGCAGGAATCCGCCTCCGCCGGACAGTGTGGCCGCCCGGAAGCGTTCGCCGGCTTCCGGCACAAAGTCACTCCACGCCACCGGGGTGTTGATCCCGTCGAAAGTAAACACCGTGGCGGAGGCGCCGTCGTCAAAAATCACCAGCAGCCGGGGACCGTCGGGGTCATCGAGAATGACGACCTGGTCGATGTTCCCGGCCAGAGTGTAAGGCACTTCGACGCCCAGGGCGAACGTGTTCGCCGCGGGCTCCTCCACCTGCCTGACAAGCAGTTCCGCAGTGCCGGGCACCCACAGAAGAACCTGAGCCAGCGGCGATCCCGGGTCGAAATTACCTGACAGATAGTGCGTCCCCGGCGGCACGCCGCCGGAAACCAGCACCGGTGGTGCGGCGGGGACGCCGTTGTAAACCCGCAGTTCCAGCGCTCCGGCCGCATCAGCAAGGAACGCGGCGTTGCGGGCTCCGCCTGTTTTCAGAACAATCGGCTGGCCCCGGTGCAGCGGAGCATCCTGGGGCAGTAAATGGAGCAGACCTCCGCCTCCATCGAATGCGGCCAGCATATAGGGCGCGGACGCCGGATCGATGGCGCTCCCCGCCAGCAGTTGCTCCCGGGCGCCGAATCCTGGCAGCCGCAGCGGCGCGAGCGCGTCGGTTCCCACCAGATGATAGTGGACGATGGGCACTTCCGCGGTGTTCACTTCGCGGGCCGGATGAACGAGCACGCGGTTCGCACCCGGCGACGTAACGGCGATCTCGTCGCGCACCGGGCCGAGAAACCTTCCGACGGCCGCCGCCGTGACCGGCACCGCCCCCGCAGGCCGCGCGGGTGCCCACGTCCATGTCTCCGCCGCCGTTTGATAGCCGATGCGCATGACGCCCGCGGCCTTGTCTATAATGAGCGAGTCCCTGCGGCCATCGTTGTTGAAATCACTGGAGGTGAAAAACTCGGCCGGACTCTCGGACATCTGCGGGGCCGCGAACACGGCAGTCAGGCCGGCGGATATGGCCAGCGTTAGGAAAACGGAAGTCTTCATGGCGTGATGGTCACAGTGTTGGTCGTGATGACGCGCTCGATTTCACCGTCAGTGCCGAAGCGAACGATGAAATACCGGTAGGCCGCGCTTTTCAGCACCGGCTGGGTGTCGAGGAGAATGAAGTCCGAGGCGTCGCGGTCGGACGGCGGCACGAGGGCGGCGAGAAAATACGGGTCCTTGAGAATATGATCGCCGTCCGGCAGCCGCTTCTCCGCGACGCGCTCAATGAGCGGCGTCACCTGAATGAGGTCACTGGAGACGGCCGGGAAGTCAGGGTTGGCGACCTGAGTGCGATAGACAACGATGGGGAAGAGAGACACCTCGCCACTCTTCCCATTCGCCGCGGGGATTTTGTAAATCAGGTCGTTGAAGCTGCGTCCGCCGTGAGCAAGAAGCTGCTCCTCGTACGGAGGATATCCCTGAGCGGGCGGAAACCCCGCACCATCCGGATAGTGTCCGCCCGGAATTTCGTCATTGCTGGACAGCGCCCCAACGCGAATCCCGACCGGATAGCGCCTGCTGAGCGCAAGGGCCGCGGCCGGCCCGCCGCCCTGCGGCATCATGGCCGGGGTACAGCGCATCGCGAGGATATCGGCCTTCACAGCGGTACGGTCCACCACCTGCGGCATGCTGCGTGCGGGCCACGGCAGGCAGGGATCCTCGACGGGTTCAGGAGCGGGTGCCGGCAGCCGCCACTCAAACGTCTGGCCGTTGCTGGACTTGCCGGTGATTCCGTTTCGCGTCACGGCGCGCACCACCAGCTTCTGTTTCACGCGGACATCAATCTTCGGCACCGCCACCGTAAACAGCGGTCCCTGGCCGATCGAACCGTTGCCCGTGCCGACAGGACCGGTGACGATCGTCTGCTTTACGGCGATGGACTCCGCGGTCGAACTGCCAAAGTAGGAAGTGATGAAGAAGGGCGCGGAGGCCGGGCCCTTCAGGGCCGCGGGAATCACTGACCCCGGCAGATACGAAGCCTTCAGCGGCGAAAGGGCCGGCGGCACGTCGTTCATGAGGATCTCGAAATGATCGATGCCTTCGACCGGGCTGAAGAAGCGCACGATCATGAGCGGTTCGGCCGCCGTGCCGCCTCCGATCACCGGCGCCAGCAGGGGAGCGGGCGGAATGTTCGCCATGATGCAGGGGAGCAGGGGCTGCAGCGGACTGGCATTGCCGTGGCGGTCCGATACCTGAACAAAATAACACATCATGCTCACTCCGAACGGCGGCTCCCTGTCTTCGTGCGTTAGTTGATTGGCCGCTGCGTTGACCGGGTCATAAATGGCGATACCTGACTTGATCAGGGTGAGCGGCCCGCTGTCGCACTTGCGATAGAGTTTCCAGTCCCGCGTGCCGCTGGTGATGGCGAATTTAACCTTCGTCCCCAGCACTTCCTCGACGCCCGGAGGACGGGCGATGAGCACCGGACAGTCAGGCTGGTAGCCGGAATCAACCATACTGGCGGTGAACACAATGCGGCGGCGTTCTCCGCGCCCGGGCGGGGCATTGTTATTGGTGCGCACCCACGGTGTTTCGCGGCCGTCAATGCCGGCCACCCGGCAGGCCGCCATCTGCGGACGCAATGCGGGAATGGAGATCCAGTCCTCCGGCACGGTGACGGCCATCTCGGCATACTGCACCATGGTGCCGCCCTCGTCTTTCTCCCGCGCGGGAAAGAGGATCCTGACAGGCTGCATGGTTACACAGGCGTCCTGAGCGTCGCTCGGAAAAAAGGCGAACTCAGCCCATGCAATCCCCTCGTCCAGACGCCGGCACTCGAAGCTATAGTGCAACTGGTCCCGCTCGACTTCCCCTTCCGGATACTGCTCGATTGCCGAACGTGTAAAAACCACCCGCGGGCTGAAGCAGCGCGTGAGCACTTCACCGGTTGGCGGCTGCGGCCCCTCACGGTCCCGCAGTGTGCCAAACGCCGCGATGCTGTGCGGGCTGAAATTGCGGCAGGCAAAGCTGTCCTCGGCCCGCACGGTGTAATACCATGTGAAGCCAAACCGGCTGTCTCCCGGGGCGTCGTCCTTGCGGTTCTCATCGCCGGCGCTCTCGAGCGGAGTGCCCTGATCGTTCACCATTCCGGCGGGGTCGGGCGGCACATCAATGAATTCATGGCGCGGCTGGCCGTCAACGTGATCAATGACCGCGAGGCGGTAGGTGCTGTCAGGCTTGCGGCCTTTGCGGGTCATCTCATCCGGCGTGGACCAGCGATAGACATGATAGCGGACGGTCTTCTGCCGGCCGGCATTCGGCGCGGAATTCCATGAGACTTTCAATCGCTGGCTGCCGGTATTGGTGGCCGCGTCAAAATCGTAGAGCACCTCCACTTTCACTCCGGCAGGAGGATCGGGCGGAATAATCTCGCAAGCCTTCGCCAGCGCCGGCGGCGATACCGCGCCGTCGTGGCCGAGGATGTCGCGCGCGGTGATGAAATAGTAAAACGTGTCGCCGTCGGCGAATGCATTCGTGCCGTCGAGTTGCCGTCCGTTGTCGTCGGAAAAGAGGATCGTCCGGTCGTCGATAAATTTCAGGGCACCGTCGCGCAGAGATGGATCGACATTGAGATCGGTGAATGCCTTGTCGCTCAGCACCGGCGCTTTGTTGGCCCGGCGAACGGGCGGCGCGGGTTGTGCGGCAAGCGCGCGAAGCTGGGCCGCCGTTGGCGGAGCGGCATCGAAACCGTTGGCCACCGCATAGTCGGCATTCATCCGCCAGACGTTGAATCCGTAATGCCCCAGCCCGACGCGCCGCAACTCATCCGGAGTGGACCAGCGCAGCGGAATAACCAGACTGGTGCGGGAGGTGAACGTGCTGTCGTCCTTTTCCGGATGATCGCGCACCTCCCACGCCCGTCCGGGTGCCGGCAGTGGAGTGTTCACGCCGGCTGTCAGTGTCACCCGCCCGATGACTCCGAGATCGCGTCCGGCGACGGGATCGAACTCCCGCACTTCCCATGTCTGTGTCGCGTCCGGGGCGATCGGATCCGCGGCCCCGAGGCCCAGAGCCATATTGAATCCCGCGTGGAGCCGGCCGACCGCAAGAAGAGTCTGAAACTTGTCAGGCGGCGCAGTGCGGAAGACCGTCGAAAGCTTCTGGCCCAGAGTGAATCCGTTGCCCGGCGGCAGCGCATCGCGGAAGAGCCCGTCCACGGCTTCGTTCAGATCCGGCAGTTTCATGCCCAGTTTGGTGGAGCGATCCAGGAGGGCACTGATCGCCTGCGGGTCGGTCTGCCGGCGCACCACCGCGCGGCGGCTGTAGGAGGCCGCGGAGTCAGCGTCGCCGGTTTTCGCATAGACGGCAAAAACGGAAGCCGCCAGGGATGACGGGTCGTTGGATTGCCATGCAATGTAAGCCCAGTCCTGACCGGCGGGATCGCGGTGCGTGGCGCCAACGGTGAACGCGGAACGGTCCAGCAATTGCTGCCCGGCGGCGGTGAGATTGAAGAGGAGGAGACAAAAGGTGATGAACACACCGTGGAGCGGGCGTCCAGCCCACCGGGTGTCTTTCCGAATACTGGTGGGCTGGAAGCCCACTCCACTGTTGTTGATCTTCATGGGGAATAGGGCTCAGAGTTCGTAGTCCCAACTGCCGTCCTCGTAGATGATAGTGAGGCCGGCACAAATCTCGATGCAGAAGGGACAGGGGCCGATTTCAAGGCAGAGGCTGCCCTCGCCGACGAGGCGCAGGCCGTCGGTGGAGAAGTCGAGCCCGCGTTTTCTGCCGCGGAGGATAAACTCGGCGTGGATGCCGAGGATGCAGATGAGATCGCCGTCGAGACCGAGGAGGAACTTGGCGCCGATCTCCGGCTCGGCCCCGGCGAGATTGACGAAAAATCCCATGCCTGCGCCGACGCGAATCGCCAGGACGCAACTGCTCGGGATGCCAAAGAGTTCATTGATGGGGATCCAGCCCTCGGCGTAGAAATAGACACCAAGGAAGGAATCATCGAAGCCGGCGGGAACGGGCGGCGGGGGAGGCTCGGCGCGCCCTATCACCTGTCGCGCATCCGGTGCCCAGAGCAGGATGGGGTCGAGCGAGCAGGCTTTCCCGGCAAAGAATCCTCCCGCGAATTCCCAGCCGTTGATTCTCGCGCGGGCACCGGCGCTGACAAAAAACTCCTTAGTCCCGACGGCGACGGCGAGTGCGAGTTCCTTGATTTCGATGATCGCGAAGTTGAGGCCGCCGGTGACTTTAATATAGCCGCCGAAGTTGACAGGGTAAGCGGCGGTGGGCGTGCCTTCGAGGGTGAACTTCACGCCGAGGTCGGCGGTCAGGTTCGGGCCGGCCTTCCAGCCGATCCTCACATCCTCCGCGCCGATGGTGATTTCCGTGAGTTCCTTGCCAGGAGAAGCACCGCAGCCCGGTCCGCCGCGGGAGGACACGTCTTTAACTTCAAGAAATGCCATGAGCCCGAACTCCGCGCCGTTCTCTCCGCCGAACGACAGTTTGAATTCGCCGTCGATGCGCAGGTAGTTCAGTTTGTCGCCGAGGATCACAGCATGGCCGTTGATTTTGGCCACGGCCCCGGTGTCGGCGATGGCGGAGGCACCGTCGCCGGCGAATTTCGTGAACTCGCTGGCCAGCCCGGCCGCCGCTTTCACCAGCGCGGAACGCACGGTGTCATTGATCTGCTGAAACACGCTGTCGATGGCCCCGCCCAGCGCATCGTTCACATCGGCCAGACGTTCACGCAGCGTACGCTGCATTTCGGAAGTGAGTTTGGACGCGAGAAGCCGCTCGCGCAGAATCCGGCGCATCTCCTGCTTCAGCCGGTCCTGAGCCGAAGCCGTGCTGAAGTTCATGGCCGCGACGTTGTAGCCGCTGAACTGGGTCGCGATCTGATCGCGCGCAGCATCAATCGTACTCTGGATCTGGGCCCTGACATTCCCAAGGCGCGTTTGCACCTCTTTCGTGAAACTGCCGGCCGCCTCCAGAGAAGTGAGGATGCGGGCGAATGCAGCGTCGAGTTCCCCGAAGGAGTCATCCAGCGCCGAAAAGGCGTCCTCCAGTTCGTCGATCTGCACATCGAGGAACTGGCGCACCGCGGCACCGCCGAGCTGCGCGAGGACCGGCGAGCCAAACTGCTCAAGCAGCTTTTCCGCGAGACCGGGCAGGATATCGCGTTTCCCGGAGCCAGGGTTTTTGCGCAGAATCCCGCGAATCGAGGTGACCGCATTGCGTCCGTCCACGACGCGTTTTCTGATCTCGCCGATCAGGCTGTTGGCATCCCCGGCAGCTCCGATCGCGGTCTCCACCTGCCGGGTGAGAGCCGTCACCCCTGCCCCGTCCGCCTGATTGATGGCATCGAAGGCGAACCGGAATCGCGCTGCCAGGGTGGCTTCATCAACCGGTGGCGGGGCATTCAGGCTAATCTGGAGGGCCGAAGTGACCTGATCGGTGAACGGATCAATGGCGCGACTGAGGGGCGCTTCGATCAGCGAATTGATCTGGTTGGCCAGCATGGATTCCAGCGACTCCATGCCGAGCTGCAGGAGCGCGCGACCGGCTCCCTGGCCGGCGTTTTGGAAGGCGGTCATCACCCCGGTTGCCTCGGTCAGTTCGTTGATGGCGAGATTGCCAAGGCTGAAATTGGGCAGGAGGTCTTTGGCGAACCGGAGGTCCGTCTTGTGGGGACCCAGCGCATTGATGCGCGTGTCCACGCTGAAAATCGGAAGCTTGGTCGGGCAGGGCTCAAAAGAGGTGAAAAGCCGCGCGCCCTGATTCCACTTCAGCGGGCAGTTCACCAGCTTGACGATCCCCTTCCAGTTGCAGTTGGCTTTGACCAGATACGCCGGATTGTTATTCGCACGGTAGGCTTCCTTGTTTGCCAGCGGCGGCACTCCGCGCCGGGCGGAATCGAAATCTTTTTTGCTGAAGTAATTTCCACCGTCCTCCCATCCGCCCATGAAGTGCAGCGGTGCCGTAGTGCTGCTCTGAATACCAGACGTATGCACATGAACCTGGACATCATCGAAGAACGAGACGTCGGACTTTGCTGCAAAGTGGAGGAACCCGTTGGGCGGCACCGCGGGCAACTCCGGCTCGTCCGGAGGCGGAAGCTCGGTGGGATAACTGAAGTAAGCCGGCGTCACCGGAACGAGAGCATAGTTGCTCCCCTGCGGACCGCGCACCGGAACGACGCCGGGAAGGTGGAGCACGGAGTCGAGATCGGGAAACTGTGCGAGATAGGCTCCCAGTTCATTTTTTGGCAGGAGGCGACCGTCGGGATCGATGGCAAGGCGCGCGGCAATGGTTGGCTGCACGTGCGAGACCCATGCCTCGCATCCCATGACCAGCACCCGCTTCACCGGCGGGCCAGGCAGGCATTCGTTGCCGTTGGCGACCTCCAGCGTCAGCGGCCTCACCTCCGCATCCCAGTAGAAGAGCTTCTTCTTCACCGTCACCGCCGGGAGTTGGAAATACTTCATGCTGGCGGTACAGTTCAGAAGAAGCTTCTCGAATTCCTGAGAAAAGCGGGAGTAACCGCCGACAAACAGGACCCCGTTGATGCCGGAGTCGGTGTTCTCACTGCCAAGATAGGAAAGGCGGTAGCGGTCGATCTGGATCTTATAACCATCGATAATGAATATGCCTTCGATGCTTCCGCGCCGCACCTGGTGGAGGCCGGAGACGCCACCGGTGCGGGCGTAGTACTTGCAGCAGGCGCGGAGCGGCCTGTTGGCAAATAACTGATCCCCCAGACGGCAGGATCCGAGCAGGGCACCGTCCGCCGCGACGGTGAAATTGAATCCCGCATAACTGCCGGTGCCCGCGGCGTATCCCGCGGTGTCCGGACGCTCCGGTGGATAGAGTCCGGTGCCGCCATCGGGCACAGTGCTGCTGCCGGTGTTGAGCAAAACGCCTGGTCTGTCAGTCGATCCGCGCGTTGTCTGATCACCGCGCAGGGCGAATCCGGGAATCATCAGGCTGCCGGAACTCACGCCGTGCACGGTCTGGGCATAGCCGCGGGGACCGATGCCCCACTGAATATCCGTCGGAACATTGAGTCCGCCGTTCCCGACCAGTCCGCCGTCGGGAGTAATGCCCAGAGTCCCTCCTGCGGAATTGAAGCTTAGCATCAGAGCACCGGCGACTCCCGGGCATTCCCGGCAATCACGTCCCTGAGGCACGCTCACCGGGCCGGCGAGCGCCAGACTGCTGGACGCGGTAGACAGGTCGTCGGCGATGAAAAGCAACGATCCGGCGGTGTCGATCCGGGCTCCCAGCGGATGATGCGTTTCGAACGAGCCGGGATCGGTGCCGATGCCTTCCGCGTAAAGACGGGCGTCGCCGCGCGGACCCTGTCGCACTTCCACCGGTCCGGCGATGCTCGCGGCTGTCTCCAGCCATGCGTCGTTGCTGCGCTTGAGATTCGCCCCCGGCGGCACGCCGGTGGCGGCTGCAAGATCGGCGACTTCCTTTTTCCTGACCGACTGTGCGGAGACCAGCGCCGTTACCCTGACAATTCCAAGATCGAGATCGCACTCGAAGCCGCCCGCCCTGATGAGCAGCGGCTTCGACTCCTCACAAACGAACAGACCGCCCGGCGGAGTATGGCTGAGTAGCGGGTTCGCAGGCCGCAATTGCTGCGTGAGTCCGGCGGTGAACACGCGCGAGGGCTCAAGAATGCGATCCAAATCACTCAGCGTGTAACCGAATCCTGCGGGGAAATAGACCGTCACATTGGAGGACGCGCCGGATGCCGTGAGCGTGATCGTGCCGCGCCGGATGCGAATGCCGTTGATACTGTCCGTATCAACTGCGGGGCCGTTCACCGTAATCAGCCCGGAGAGGATGGTGGCATGACGCGTCACCGGATCAATGGATGCGAGGAACGTGCCGCCAAACCGGTGCTGGGGAAAGCCGGCGATGAAGGCGCCGTTCGCCGGAATGGAAAGCGTGACGCCGCCCGGTGCGACCGTCGGCGGCCCAAGGAGCGCCGTGAATATGGTATCAATGCCACCGAAGAAAAGATGGCCGCTGAGCACGGAGAAGTTCGCCGCCGCCGTCGTGATGGATCCGCCATCGAGCACCGTCCCGTCCGATTCCTCATGCGTCATGGTGACCGTGGCGCGATAGGAGCGACCTGGCAAAAACTCCGCCAGGCCGCCCGCCGGCAGCAGGGGGAGGGTCGCGGGCACCGCCCGCACCACGGGAGAGGTGAGGACGACGCCGTGATTGGAGACCGGCGCGAGTTGCGTGAACGTGTCCTGCACCAGCGGCACCGGCGTGTTGTCCGCGGCATCCTCGACCGACACCGTGTAGGTGACCGGCACATCATTCGAAGTGATCGGAAGATTGATGTCATCGAGCCGGATCAGATTGCCGGTGACATTGATCTCCGGCGGCAGCGGCGAAGCGGAATCCGTTATAATCCAGGTGCGGGTGAAGGATGCGGAGGTCACTTTGCCGAGCACATTCCACCACTCATCGCCCCCCGGATCCGTCCGGCGCACCGGCGCGTCAGAGGCGATCCACACCGGATCGTTGAACAGGGTGCCGTTCCGGGCCGCCGCGGTGCTGTCGGTCAGCACATTCCCGATAC
>JANNVM010000489.1:0-7819 GCA_031414455.1 Verrucomicrobiota bacterium | reverse complement strand
GCGGCGAGGAGGTTGTCCGGCAAGTGGATGGGGTGGGCTTTGGTCATGGTTCCGGCAGTTTAGCGGGAGTCCTTCGAGTTTTCAATGTCCATGAAGGCCCACCTGCCCCGGCAGCGGCTCGCCGTTGGTTTCGAGGAGGCGGTGGGCGAGGGGCAGCAGGGATTCCGCCGGAGTTTCCACCATTTCGCCGTTCAAGTAATGGATGACCGGGAGGCCGGGGCGGTGGTTTTCGATGACGACATCGGCGAAGGCCCGGTTCATGGCACGCAGGGCTCCCAGCGTTTCCGGGGAAAAGCTGTTCAAGCGAGCGCCATTCGGCGCACGCTAAACACCTCGTTCTCCTGCAAAAGTTCGAGTGCGGACTCCGGCACCGGGGTCACGGCGACGGTATCGCCGACAGCGTTGAAGACTTCGATGGAGTAGCCGTCTTCGCCGCCGGGGACGGGATGGTGGTCCACAATCTTGACGACATCTCCCCGGCACAGAAATAAATCCGGGTGATCGCGGGAGAGAGCGGCATCTGTAAACAGCTAGAAAGTCATGGGAGCAGTGCTCACGCAGCCGTGGCCCGGCGGGTTTCGGGGCGGACGCAGGGGCGTTCATTGCTGCGGGGGGCTTCGATTTGGGATTCGGAGACGGTGACGACCGCCAGGGTGTCTCCGACGGCATCAAAGACTTCAATTTCATAGCCCGGCTCGACGCCCGGAGTCTCGTAGTGCTCAACAACAGTGGCCAAATCGCCACGGCGCAGATTCTCCGCGGGGATGTCGGTGGCGATGCGGTGATGCTTACGGCCTTCGGTGATGCGGAACTGGCGGGCCTCGAAACAGAAGCCACGCCCAAGCTCCAGCAGGAATTTCTGGAGGTGGTCGAGGAGGACGGTTTCGAGATCGAGTTCGGAGTATTCCGTGCGCTCGGCGAGGCCGGTAAATTCGAGAATGTAGGGATCGCGCAGGACATCGGTGATGCTTTGGCGGGGCTCCTGCGTCAGGGCGCGCTGGATGACGGCTTTTTTGCCGGTGGAGAGGCCGGTGCGTTCGCAGAGCAGGGAGCCGATCTGCCGCTGGAGCTGGCGGATCGACCAGCGACCCTTGATGCATTCGGTTTCGTAGAAGGCTCGCTGCCACGGATCGTCGAGCCGGATGAGTTCCTGAAGGTGCGTCCAAGAGAGGCGCATCAGTTCCGCCAAGGCGAGGGGCGGCGGCGATTCGCGGGTCACCGACCCGCGAATTCGTTTGCGGGTTATGGTCAGGCCTTCCGGGTTTCCCGGCGGCAGGGAGATCATTCCGAATTCGCGGGTCAGTGACCCGCGAATCTGAGGATAGACGCGATAGAGCACACGGCAGTCGCGCAGGACCCTTGGATCCGTGAGGCCCTTGATTTCCATTTTCGCCAGATCCGCGGCGACGGATTCCAACAGCTTCTGACCGTATTTGGCGCGGTCTTTTCCACTCTGCTCGAATTCCACCAGCCAGGCGCCGACGAGCCAGTTGCGCATCACCAAGGCCTGATTGGCGACGGTCGCCACATTTTCCTGCAACCGGACGGTGGCACCGGTGATGGACTTGATGAGGCTGGAATAGTTCATACGGCAAGATTCTGTATCATGGCGCTGAGGTTAAAAGCTCGCATTCAGCAAAAGGCTGTCGGCGAGACAGGCGGAGCCGCTGCTGGCGCAGATGCCGGCCTGATCGAGGAGGAGCAGGAGGGCTTCGGATTCGAGGCCGGGGAAGTGGAGGTTGGTGGTGTTGGCGAGGCGATGAGTGGCGTGGCCGTTCACCCCTGCGCCGGGGTTGGCGGCGAGGATGCCGGATTCCAAAGCATCGCGCAGCGGGCGGATGGTTTTGTCGTAGGCCGGGAGCTTTTTCAGCGCGATGGCGGCGGCGGTGCCGAGGCCGGCGATAGCGGCGACGTTTTCCGTGCCGCCGCGGCGGGAGCGTTCCTGATGGCCACCGTGGAGGAGCGGGACGAAGGGGGCTTTGCGGTGAACGGAGAGCGCGCCGATGCCTTTGGTGGCACCGATTTTGTGGCCGGTGAGGGAGAGATAGTCGCAGGGGAGCGTGCGGAGGTTGATGGGTATCTTGCCGACGGCCTGGACGGCGTCGCAGTGGTAGAGAATGCCGCGGCTGCGGCAGAGGGCGGCGATTTCCTCCACGGGAAAGAGGACGCCGGTTTCGTTGTTGGCCCACATGAGGGAGACGACGGCGGTGTCGTCAGTGAGGGCGTTTTCGACCGGGGACTTCAGCTTCGATCCGAATCGATAGGAACTGGAAGGGTTGCCCCACTCCCCGCCGAAGTATGGTAACATGGCGTCCCGGACTTCGGGGAGCACTGGAGTGGTCGCATTGTAGTCGAGGTATATCGCTGGACACGGTGTGCTGCAATTGAGGTTCTGCCAACCGTGGCAATCCTTCCGCTACACAGCAGACTCCGCCAGCGAGCCTCGTTCCTCGCCGCTCCAGCGAAGACTGCTGGCGTCCTCCTTCGCCCTGTCGCTGTCCGGCGCTCGCCGTGAGGGAATTGGCCGTACGGGAATACGGCGTGTCGCCGGGCGACGGACGAATGGTTCGGATGGAAAGTGAGCCAACCTCACGATGTCAGATTCCAAACTACATGCTCGCACGGATACCCGGCTCAAGACCGATGAGCGGCTGGAGAACCTGCTCAAGGCCGGGCTTGCTTCCCCTTCCTCACCGCTGGAAGCGGACTGGCTCGCCGGTATGAAGCGTAAATTGACCGCAGGGTTGAAAGCCGCCAATCAGAAGACCGAAGTGTAGGGCAAGTCCCGGAAGCCGTTATCTCCTGAGCCTATCCAAACAATCCCGGCAGCCATGCATGCAGTGCCTCCGCCGGCCATGCGAGGCGCAGCGGGCCTTTTTCGCTCGGGCTGGTCAGACATCCGTTGTCCAGCAGTTGTCGTATAACAGCCTGGGCGGTGCGCGCGGATTTCCCGATCAGCCTCGGCACATCACCGCGCGGGATTTCGCCCCGCAGGCAGACATCGCGCAGCACGACTCCGGTACCGGCCGGCCAGTCGCCGGTGGCTTCGCGCATGGCGGCATAACCAGTGAGCCGCCGCTCCAGAGTGTTCGGCTCGAGGCATCCGCTCATGTAGTCGAGCTGGTCGAGGCACGTCTCCAGAAAGAAGCGGCAGAATTCGCGCAGAGTTGCCTCCGAAAGATAGCCGCGTCCGTCGAAGTCATTCCGGCGCTTTTCGTCGGCCCGGGCGAGAGCCAGCCGATAATCTGTCAGGTGTCGTGCGAGACCGCGTGAGACCGACCACAACCCGTGAGCGTCCACCCGTGAGCGAATCAGCCATGCCTGACTAAAGAGGCGCGCCACGCGACCGTTGCCATCGGCCCACGGGTGAATCCATGTCAGCCGGTGGTGGGCCGCGGCACAGGCCACAAGGCTGACACCTGTATCCCGCACCAACGGGGTGTAGAACCGCG
The DNA here is from genome assembly GCA_031414455.1 of Verrucomicrobiota bacterium. Taxonomy (GTDB): domain Bacteria; phylum Verrucomicrobiota; class Verrucomicrobiia; order Verrucomicrobiales; family V1-33; genus V1-33. The sequence continues at coordinate 4,367 of JANNVM010000489.1, read as the reverse complement.
CGAACCGTGCCATGAAAGCCGGCACCGCATCGAACGCCGGCGCAAGGTGTTGCCCGACACTAACGTGGAAACCTCTCCACTTCCCTCGCACGACTTCGTGCTCCCGCCCGTCGTTGCCTTGCACCAATCGTGCCGATGCCGGCAAGGCTTCATAGAATGACCGGTGTACCTCCTGGAGGAATTCCGGCGATGGCACCGCCAGTTCCAGGGACCCGGCCAATCGTGCCGTCATCAGTTCCTGGGCCGCCATGTGGGCAAAGTGCAGTTGCTGGAGGTCGCGCCGGGCTTTGGTGCCTTCTCCGCGCCCGTGCAGCACCGCTTCGAGGTCCGCCGGCTTCGTCCCATGGCCTTCAATCAGGTAGCTGTAATAACTGTTCATCACCCGCACCACGCGGGCCAGCCCCGCCGCCGTGATCGGATGCAGCGAAGCCCCCAAACGCTCCGCCCGGCGCACCAGTTCCCAGCCAAGTGCCGCCAACTCGCCTTTCGGGTCGGCTGGGAGCAGCGGTTCCATGTCCGCAGGATCTGTGAAAAAGCGGGTCATACCGGCAAAAATTGCCGATCCTGTTTCCGATAATGGAGCGACGTAACTCCCTTATAGACCGGGAACTTGAGAACGCAACCCTGGTGAAACCGCTCGTGCCGTTGCTGATCTTTATGCGGAGGCTGCGGGCAGAGAGGTCAACCGTCCGGGGTCAGTGGAGGAAACGGGCTGGAATAAAGGCTCAGGAGTTCTGATGCTTGTTGCGCGACAGGGCGGGTGCCCGGGAGCAATTTCACTTTGGTCGCCGGTGCCTCCGGGCTCCGCACTGACAGAGCGCCGGCTCCTGCCCGGGCGATACTGCGGTCCCCTGTAGACCTCAGCACCGTTACCTGACAAGAACCGACGCACTGTCAGCTCGGAGAGGGGGTAAAACTTACTGCGTCCCGGGCTTCTTTCCGCCGTCCTTGTTTTCCGCGGGGGGGGCGGGAGGGACTTCCTTTGGAGCCTCAACCGGGGGAGCACCAGGGGATTCGGCGGAAGGCGCGATTGCCTCCGGAGCAGGAACCGGCACCACCGGGGGTGTGACGGGCTGCGGCACTGGAGGAGGGAAGCCAAGCGGGGGCAGGAGGGAGTCGGACGGGCTGCCACCAGGGCCGAAATCGCCAAGACCCTGGACGTTGAGACCGGGGGCGGCACCCGGAGCAGCCGGCGGGGCATCGGGGGTAAATTCCACAAGGGCAGGGGCCTTGACCTTAAGGGCGCGGTCCAGACGGGATTGGGCCTGAGTGCGGGCGGGGCTTCCGGACATGGCACCGTTCCTGAGGATCATGTCGTAATACTCGCGGGCTTTTTCGGTGTCGCCGGCACCCCATTTGATGTCGCCGAGGCGGAGGAGCGCAAAGGCGGAGAACGGGCCGCCAGCCTTGGCAGCGGCATCATACTCCTTTTCAGCGTTCGCCATGTCGCCTGAGGCGACGTAATACTCGCCAATGCGAAAGGAGGCGAGATCGCGGAGGGGATGTTTATCGTATTTGGCGAGAAAGTCCTTCAGGATTCCGATGGCTTCACCGGGACGCTCGGCGCTCAGTTTCTGCGCGGCATCTACCAAGGCCGTTCCGGCGGCGGGTTTGCCGGCGTGTTTCCCGGCGACCTCCTTGAGTTCCTGGACTGTCGTCGCACGCGTGGAGGCAACGGCGGCGGACTTGTTCGAAGCTTCGCCAGCGAGGCGCCAGCCCCAGTAGCCAACGGTGCCGGCGACGGCGAGCACACCCACGAGGATGAGCTTGCTCTTATGTTTGATGAGCGTCTGCTCGAATCCGCTCGGCTCGTATTCGAGCACGGCGACAGGCGCTTTGGTTTTGGAGAATTGGTCAGCCATGAAAGTGGAAGGAAATCGCGTGTGTGAGGTATCAGGCACCGACTTTGGCGCGGGCCTCGTCAGCGAGGGCGGTGGAGAGGTAGCGCTCTCCTGTGGAGCAGGCAATCGTGACAATGAGCTTGCCGGCGTTTTCCGGACGGGAGGCGACCTGAAGAGCGGCGACGACGTTGGCTCCGGTGCTGATGCCGGCGAGGATGCCTTCTTCTTTGGCAAGGCGGCGGGCCATGGCGAAGGAGTCATCGTTGGAAACCTTAATCACCTCGTCCACCAGCTTGAGGTCGAGGTTGTTAGGCACGAACCCGGCACCGGTGCCCTGAATCTTGTGAGGCGCGGGGACAATGGGTTCGCCGGCGAGAGTCTGGGAAATGACCGGGCTGGCCTCAGGCTCGACGGCGACGGCCTTGAAGCCAGGCTTGCGCTCCTTGAGGACGCGGCTGACTCCGGTGATCGTGCCGCCAGTCCCAACAGCCGCGACGAAAATGTCTACTTTGCCGTCCGTATCGTCCCAGATTTCCTCCGCCGTTGTCTTCGCATGAATCGCAGGATTGGCGGGGTTGTTGAATTGCTGCGGCATCCACGAATTCGGCGTCGCTTTGAGGATTTCCTCCGCCTTTTCGATCGCTCCCTTCATGCCTTTGGGGCCGGGCGTAAGGACGAGGTCGGCACCGAGCATGGCGAGAAGCGTGCGTCGCTCCAGCGACATGGTTTCCGGCATGGTTAGGATCAGTTTGTAGCCTTTGGCGGCGGCGACAAAGGCAAGGGCGATGCCGGTATTGCCGCTGGTGGGCTCGACGATCGTGGTGTCTTTATTGATCAGCCCCTGCTGCTCGGCCGCTGCAATCATGGCCATGCCGATCCGGTCCTTGACGCTGCCAAGGGGATTGAAAAATTCGCACTTCAGCGCGACCGTTGCGCCGACGCCTTTGCTGACGCTGTTGAGGCGCACGAGGGGTGTGCGGCCCACAGTTTCCACGATGTTATTGTAAATTTGGCCCATAGGAGTGAACGTATTGCCGGAAATTTCCGAATGGCAGCCATAATGCCGGGGCGGGGGAGCGCAAGAATTTTGTGCGCGCTTGTCCAGTGCCCGGTGCTCGGGCGGTTTTCAGCCAGCGGTCAGATGCGCCGCTTCGCAGAGGGACAATAGACCCGGATCCATGACTTCTATGCTCCCCGGTACAGAACACGTATCCTCGCGGCGCGGCTGCGGAGAAACGGAGTCAGGCGTAGAGGAAAGGGGGAGAAGATTCATGACAAGCGGAGTTTGGAATGACGGCGGCAAGCATGGGAGACGTGGGAGGGTGTCCCCATATGGAGTTGCTGAGCGATCCATGCCAGCGGCATCGCCGTCCGTTTCCGGATTTCCGCTGCGATCACCACTTTCCTCCGGTCACTCTTCGGCAATTCAGAAAGTTCGGCCGCGGTGATCCCGGCTTTGGTGAGGCCGGTGGCCAGCAGCGCCCGCGCTTCGGTTTCACCGTGGGCCTTGATCTCGCCGCCGTGGTAGTTCTTGCGGGAGCGGCTCCGCGTTCCAAGCAATTCCCCGGCCTGCTCCAGGAGCCATTCGCGGAAGGTCTCCGGGCCATAATACCATCCGCGCCGCAAGGTGGATTGCAGACTCTGGCCCCCCGTCTCTGCAAGGCCGCAGTCTTTGGCGGGCTCCTCCGCGATCCGGCGCTCAATCCGCAGCCGCAAAGCCCTCCGCCCGGCGACACTATCCGCCAGTTCCCACACTCCGAACGCACGCCCGGCCTGCTGCCACTTCTGCCGCCGCCGCGGATGCACATAGCCGCCCCAACTGCTCCACCGGTAATCACGGAGATCCTCACCCTTCCTCGTTTTGATGATTCCGGCCCGCACCGGATTGAGGTGAATGTAATCCAGCAGCGTCGAAAAATAGCGCGGCTCTCCGCGGTCCACGAGCACCGCTTTATACCGCCCCAGGGCATTTGGTTGGAGCTAAGGATTCCGTTGATTGGTGAGGAGGCAGAGGGCGTTTTTCGGATGCCGGGCAAGGTGGCTGCGCGGGGCGGCGCTGCCGTTCACGGACACATACGCCGCAGGATCGGCCACGCCGGTGACGATGCCGGTGCGATTGTGGGCGAGCGCGGTGTATTGGTTGGAGGCGGTTGGCGTGTAAGTGAGCGCGGCGTCCGTCATGATACCGCCGCCGCCCTGAGTGGCCGCGGTGCGATTGCCGAGGCCATCATAGGCATAACCAAACTGCTGCCCGGGAATGGCGGGATCGCTGTCGTCGGGTGCGGCTCCCGCTGTGCGGCGGCGTTCGGCGTTGGTGACCTGGCCGTGATCGTCGTAGGTATACTTCCACCATGTTCCATCGGCGAGTACGGTGCGGGCGCGGCGTCCTGACGCATCCAGGGTGTAGCCGGAGGCCGCGAGCACGGTGCCCGTTTGCGACGTGACGCCGGTGAGACGGTGGAGGTCGTCGTAGGTGCGGGTTTGGGTGAGGATTGGGGGGCTGGAAGCCAGTTGTGTTCTGAGAAT
>JANNVM010000488.1:0-3241 GCA_031414455.1 Verrucomicrobiota bacterium | reverse complement strand
CGGTGCCCGCTTGAGCCGCGCCTGGTTAAAATTGAACACGGCCTTTTGGGCTGCGAGAATCAGTTCCACCGAGGGCGACTGGCTCATGAAAGTGTGGGCAACCGAATCCATGGCTTCACGAAGCAGGGAGTCCCCGTCCGGAATAAGAATGGAGGCCTCCGCGGTCGTGATGATTTCGCCGGAATCGACTGGCGATGCGTTCCTGCCGGTTTTTCCCGCACCGCCCACTGTGAGTGCTTCGCTGACTTTGACCGCCTGCATGAGGGCCCGGGCCTGTTCCTTGAGGGCTTTGCCGCTCTCTTCGACAAAATGCGATTCCTTCACTTCCGGATTCCTCGTAAGGGTCAGGCGCGATTCGCCTTTTCCATTAAAGAACAGATTGCTCACCGCGGTCTGGAAGACGGAAGGCACCGCACCGTCACCGGGTGCCGCGATGCGCTCTGCCATAATGAGCGCTCCGGGATTTCTGCAGGCGGTGTCAGGGAACAGACTGAGGGCCTCCCGCAGAGTCGGGCCAGCCCCGCCGTTCAGGGCAGTGTCTATCCAGGACTGTTGTCCGAGGATCACAGTGAACGGGTCATACTGAGCCACTCCATACACGCGGCCGATGGTCCTCACCGGATAGATGCGGGTGCCCCCGGTCTTAGCCGCAGCACTGTCTTTGGCGCGAGAGGCGGGAATGCCCAGGATGGATTCGATGTTCACCCGGCTGGAGGCGCTGAGCACAAAGACGAACTCATCTTTGCCCCGGGCCCGCAGACACGTCAGGCGGTCGAAGCCGTCCAGCAGAATGCCGTAGTGCTTGCGGAAAGCTTCGGTCATTTCGCGCTGCGGCGGGAGATTGCGGGCACTGGCGCTGGCGTTATAGAAGGGCACCAGTTGTGTGAGGTCGGCCTGAAAAAGTGACAGCGTGCGCTCCGTCAGCATCCGTTTTACCACATCATTGTGGTTGGCCTTCGGCGTGATCGAATCGGCGGGATCGGAGACGGTGATGGTGCTGCTGTCGTCAGGCGTTTTGACCGGCGCTGCTTTCGTTGCCGGCTTGGGAGTATTGACCCACGTGGTGACTTTTGACCAGTGGGGCGCCATCGCCTTCTGCACCGCATCCGTCCGCACGGCAAACACTGCGGCACACCCGAGAACCGCGAGTGAAGTGCAGATGACCGTGCGCCGCCCGGCAAGCTTCCGGTAGCTTTGCGACCACACCCGGCGGGGTTTGTCCACATGGGTAATCGTCGCCGATTCCGGCGACGGGGCTGTGCCGGCCGGATGATCCGCTGCAGCCTGACGGGTGTTTTCCTCCGCCGGATTGACCCACGCGACAGGAGGACCCGCGCTGACTGGCAGGGGAGGCGGTGCCGGCGCTGACACGGGTTCGTCTTTGGCAGGCACTGGCGCTTCCGCCGCTGTCAGCGGCTCAAGCGGTATGACAGCAGGTAGCGGTGCGGGTGCCGGCGGCGATTCTTCTGTCATCGTGCTGCGGGCACCGGCGAGGAACGGCGACTCCTCTGGTTGCTGAGGCAACTCCGTATTCCAGAATCCCAGCCTCAATCCGCCCGCTGTGATCACATTTCCATGATGCAGCACCTGCTCCTGAACCATGATTCCGTTCACCAGGGTCCCGACTCCCCCGCTTACATCCCGCACCATGTAGTTTCCTTCAGGTGACGGTTCGATTTCAAAATGCCGCGCCGCGAGTCCGAGACCGGTGGCCAGTGGGATGTCACATGCCGACGATTCTCCGAGCGTCACGCGCCGACGTGGAAGATCGAGTGAGTGACCGCTTTGTGCGATGAGTTTTGCCATAAATAAGAGCGGGTTTTATAAATACTATAATTCAGGGGCCTATTGTCAAAGACAATTATGGCAATTACTACTATTCCCAACTAAGTGAAAACCTTAGACTGGGAAAAATCCTCCGAACCTCGGGTTGGAATGACGTATCCTGGCTGTCATGCGCCTGCTCATCCTTGTCCTCACCGCATCCTTCGCGGCCTTCGCCGCCGCCGCCCCCGTCACTGAATGGCAGCCGGTGCCGAACCCCTGGCCCCGCGAACTCGGCACCCATCGCGTCATTCTCAAAGTCGATGACCCGCCGGCTGACTCTAAAGCTGTCTCCGCCCGCATCGAATGGCGGCGGCCTGACAAAGAGCCGGAGAAAAAGGCGGTGCTGGTCTATGATTTGAAGACCGGCAAGCCGGTGGCCAACGTGAACGTGGAGAAAGTGACGAATGAGGAAGGCGTCATCACTTTCGAGCCAATCGGTGGTGCGGGTGAGTATGCAGTCTATTTCCTGCCGGTGAAGATCGAAGGAGGGGCCTTTCCCGTGAGCAAATACGCGCCACCGCAGCGGACGGCGACGGAAGCGTGGCTGAAAGAGCAGGCCACCGTGAAGGAGAAGCCGCAGGCGGAAGTCGCGCGCTGGGAGGCAATCTCGAAGCACGATGCGTGGACGGAGATGGAGGTGATGTGGGCAAATCCCAAGCCCATGCCCGATGACATGAAGTTCAGCACCCCGCCTGTGCGCCTCGCTGACATTTCGCCGATGCTTTGGCAGCCTTTCGCGAGGGTTGAATCGTCAGATCATGCCGTAAGGGTGTTCGATACCATTCCTCAACGGTGGTATGAGTCACCAAAAGGCCCCGTAATCAAGACGCGGCCCGGACAGTATCTCACCTTTCAGATCATCGCTTCTCCCGGCATTCTCCGCCGTGAAGGTTTGCCCGCAGGACCGGACGACCCGAAGGTGAGCAGCGCGGCTCTCAGGTTCTCTGACTTCACTGGCCCCGCTGGCGTGAAGATTCCAGCAAGTGCCGTGACCTGCTTCCATCTTCAAAGAGTGGACTGGCAGGGCCGGACAGAAACGCTGGAGAGCTATCCGATTCCATACGGCCGCATCCAGCCGCTTTGGTGTGGTGTGCAGATTCCCGCGGCGGCAGCACCGGGCCTCTACGACGGCATCGCGAACGTTCAATTTCCCATGCGTCCAGCCATCGCTGTTCCTGTGGACATCGAAGTTTCCGGCGATCCCATCGCCGACCACGGCGACGCCGATCCTCAGAGCCTCTCCCGCCTTCGCTGGCTGAACTCCACCACCGCCGTGGACGACGAGCCGGTGAAGGGCTACCCGCCGCTGGAAGTCAAAGGCCGCACCATCCGCTGCCTCGGACGCGAACTGGAACTCGGCGAGGACGGCCTGCCGGTGCAGATTCGCAGCTACTTCAACAAGGCGGTGACGAAG
>JANNVM010000487.1:0-2552 GCA_031414455.1 Verrucomicrobiota bacterium | reverse complement strand
ACTCCATTTCAGGGCGTGCTGGCGCTCTTTCTGCTGGAGATGGGAATTGTCGCCGGGAAGCGTGTCGGCGACCTGCGCAAGGTCGGGTTGTTTCTCCTCGGCTTCGGGATCATCGTGCCGCTGGTCAACGGCGCTCTCGGGGTTCTCCTCGGCAAGTTCACCGGCCTTGAACTCGGCGGCGCAACGCTCATGGGTGTGCTCGCGGCCAGCGCCTCCTATATCGCGGCTCCCGCGGCCATTCGCATTTCCCTGCCGGATGCCAACCCGGGGCTCTACCTGACGGCGGCGCTCGCCATCACCTTCCCGTTCAACATTACGCTCGGCATTCCCATCTATCTCGAAATGGCCCGCGCCCTTTACCCATGATGCCATGAACACCCACCCGATGAAACTCGTCACCATCGTCTGTGAAGCCTACGCCCTCGATCCCGTGAAGAAGCTGTTGTTAGCGGTCGGCGCACATGGATGGACCAACTTTGCCGTCGAGGGTGCCGGGGCCGGCGGCGAACGGACCGGCGAAATGAAGGAGTTTTCCAACGTGCAGATCGAAGTGGTGGTGCAGCCTGCCACTGCGGATATCCTTCTTACTCGACTCGAGAAGGAGTTTTTCCCGCGCTACGGCATGATCGCCTTTGAGTCCGACGTCCGCGTTATTCGCTCCGCAAGGTTCTGAGCCCGGGAGCACCGGTTCGCGATCGTTCCACCACCCATTTGATCGGTTGACGTTGCACGGAGAAAGGCTCCCCTCCTTCCCTCTCAGAGTCCTTCTATCGAACTTCCCCCGGCCTCCATGCCCGCCCTCAAGTATCACATGATCCCGGCCCTGCTGGCGGTTTCCGCGCTGAATAGCGGGGCGCAAAACACCGCGCCGCAGGATCCGGTTCATTCCATCGGTGAAGTGGTCGTCACCGCCACACGCGATGCGGAAGTGACAAATATAACCGCGCCCAATACCGTCCACAGTGTGACCCCCCGGGAGTTGGCGGAACGCCTCCCCCGCACCGTGGCCGAAGCGCTGCGCGAAATCCCCGGCGTGCATGTGCAGAAGACCTCCAACGGTCAGGGCTCGCCCTTCATCCGCGGCTTCACCGGCTTTCGCAATCTTGCCCTCATTGATGGCGTGCGGTTCAACAACTCGACCTTCCGCGAGGGCCCGAACCAGTACTGGAGCACCATTGATCCTTTCTCCCTCGACCACATCGAACTCATACCCACGCAGGGCTCCGTGCTCTACGGCAGCGACGCCATCGGCGGGACGTTGAATGTTTTCTCCAAAGACAGCGGGTGGCGCGACGCGGAAGCCGGGCGCTCCTTCAGCGGAGGCCAGGCAATCTACCGCGGCAGCAGCGCGGAAAACAGCCATTCCGGGCGGGTGGAGTATCATTTCGGCGAGGGTGGTAAGTGGGGGCTGCACCTGGGTGCCACAGTGCGGGATTTTGGCGACGTGGAGGCTGCGGACATCGGACGCCAGCGCCACACGGGTTACGATGAATGGGCTTACGACGCCCGGCTGGACTATGCCATTGATGACAACTGGACGTTCACTGCCGTGCATCAGAAGCTGACCCAGGACGACGTTTGGCGCACGCACTCCACGATCTATGGCGAACCGTGGCAAGGCACCACGATCGGCACCGACAGGCAGCGGTCGTTCGACCAGGAGCGCACGCTTTCCTATGTGCGTGTCGCTGGCGATAAACTGGACGGCTTTGCCGACAGCGCCGCCCTCACTCTTTCATACCAGACGGCTTGCGAGTCGCAGTACCGCATCAAAGCAAGCCGCGCCAGTGACCTGGGCGAGGTGGATCTGGACACGTTCGGAGTTGACCTCCAATTTACCAGCGACACGTCCATCGGACGTTTCACCTATGGCGCGGACTACTATCGCGACGAAGTGGACAGCGCCTCGACCTTCTGGAAAGCCAACGGCACCTTCGACAAGTATGGAATCCAGGGACCCGTCGGCGATGACAGCACCTACGACCTGTTCGGCCTTTTCGTGCAGGACGAAATCACCGCCAGCGATTCCCTCCACATCTTCCTCGGCGGCCGCTACACCTATGCTCAGGCTGACATCGGCCGCTACGAAGATCCCGTGACCCGTCAGCCCGCGTCCCAGTCGGATGACTGGTCGCAGTTCTCCGCCAGCGCCCGCGCCGTGCTGGACCTCGACGCGCAGGATCACTGGCAACTCTACGGCGGCGTCAGTCAGGGCTTCCGCGCGCCCAATCTGAGCGATCTCTCGCGTCTCGACATCGCCCGCAGCGGTGAGTTGGAAACCGCCGCCCCGGGGCTCGACCCGGAGGAGTTTCTGAACTTCGAACTCGGCGTGCGCACCCAGCGGGAGGGCCTCAATGCCAGCCTCGTTTATTTCTACACGGACATCAATGACCTCATCGTACGCAAGCCCACGGGCAACATGGTGGGCAGCAATGTCGAAGTGACCAAAGCCAACGGCGGCGACGGATTCGTCCAGGGCGTCGAACTGGCAGCAGACTATGCGATCAACGATAACTGGTCCCTCTTCGGCAGCGTCGCGTGGACCGAGGGCG
>JANNVM010000486.1:0-2153 GCA_031414455.1 Verrucomicrobiota bacterium | reverse complement strand
AGGCATCGTTTCCGTTGGTGCCCACAAGGTCCGCCTTGAACTGAAGCCGCGTGCCTTCGGTCAGTTCGAAAACCGGCGAGGTTTTGGTGCTGGCCGCGAAGATGGACTGGCCGGCGGGCGGAAGGTTGAACTTGAACTGCCTGCCTTCTTCGACCGGCGCCCCAAAGCCGGGGATGAACGTGAAGTCCTGCCACTGGGTCTTCACATTGTCGTCAAAGTTATCCACCAGCACCTCGTCGCAGACGATCGTTTCCGCATTATCGAACGTGACCTCGTAGCTCGCCTGGGTATTGCCGTCGTCTTCATAACAAAGCAGGACAAAATTCCCTTCACCGGTGTAAGGCGTCTGCGGGCTGTCCGTGCCATCCTCAAGGATCTCCGCGTCCGTGGTATCAATGGCGGTCTGTTCGAAAATGACCGCATTGTTGGCGTCCTTGTCGAGCACCTTCCCGTTGATAATGACACTCCCGGCCTTCATCGTCAGAGTGAGGACCAGCGTAACGTTGTCATTCTTGATGGCCGGCTCGGGGTTCTGGTTATAGAAATACTTGCCGATGCCCTTGGTGAGCAGAAAGTCGGTGGTGGACTTGGCCATGGAGTAGCCGGCGAGTTCGCTGACTGCCGTGGATTTGGGAATAAACGAGAGTATGGCAAACGAGTCCGCTCCGTTGCCCGATACGAGGTCCACGGAGAATTCGATGGTCCGCCCCTCCAGCAGTGTGAAGGACTCCGACGTCCTGGTGCTCGCGGCAAAAATGGACTGACCTGCCGGCGGCAGGTTGAACTTAAACTGCCCGCCCGCTTCCACCGGTGAGCCGAACCCCGGAATAAAGGTGAAGTCCGTCCAGTTTGTTTTGACGTTGTCGTCGAAATTGTCGAGGACTTTGGCTGGAGCGGACGCCGCAAGGAAACTGAAGGCGACCGCGGCAAGGCACTGAAACAAAGGCTTTTTCATAGAGATCAACGAGTTGAATTTGCGCGGTTCTATCAATCCGGGCATCCGCCGTCAATCTGATTAACTCGAAATGAGGACGTCCCGCACGGCGGATTTTTGAACGGACGAAAGGAGCTCAGGACTTCGGCCCTGAGCCTTTATACGGAAGTCCGCCAGCGGCGGATCCGGCCCGGCAAGCCCATAAAAACCAGGTGGGGCGAAGCTCCTGAGCCGACTATTCCGGGGGGACGGAGGTGGCGCGGCCTTCCAGGCTGTGCGGCGTCCGGCCTTCCAGGCTGGACTCTGCCGTCATCAACAGGCTGGAAGCCCGTTGGCCGCACAGGCAAGGATGCCTGCGCCACGAAGTAACAAAGTAGAAATAAGGGCATGGGATTGGGCCCGTGGCCCACGCTCACGATTTCCGAGTCAGCGGGACTCTTAAAGTTCCATACTATCCTGCCCCGGCATCGCCCCGCGAACAGCCTGCAAAAATCCGCCGTGGGACGTCCCGCCTCCCGGTGAGGTGGCTGTTCTCAGTCGAAACGATTCACCGGGGGACCTTACCGCCGGGTGCCAGACCCGCGGCCAGCTCCCGGTGCTCCTGTTCTTGTTTACGGGGCTCGTACTTTTCTGCCACACCTGCAGCGACTTCAACTCCTACCGCGCCGCCCGGGTGAAGTCGCTCTTTAGCGCGGAGTCAGGCGGCAACTTCAACCTCGACGCCGACCTCCCTATCGAAAACACCGGCTGGAAACTCGGCGTCATCGTCGGCCCCTCGGGCTCTGGCAAAACCTCCCTCGGCCACCGCACCTTCGGCGACCCCGCCCGCCTCCACGACCTCTACGAGGGCCACCCCGTTTGCGACCTGGCGGTCGCACCCCGTTTGGAAATCCACGCCATGTGCGCCTGCCGCATGGTTGTGCTGCCGGAGTGGCAGGGCGCCGGCATCGGCCTGCGCTTCCTCAACGAAGTCTGCCGCCACTACGTTAGCGGCAGCGGCCGTTACGGCTCGCGCGCCAAGGCCGTTTACTTCCACACCTCACACCCTGGCCTCTGCGCCGCGCTCCGCCGCTGCCGGGGCTGGGCGCAGTGCTCGTCGGTCCTGTTCGGCGGCGATAAGCAAAAGAGCTTCAAGTCCATCTCGAAGGCCTCGAAAGGCCCGCTGATCACCGCCGGCTACGGAGGCCACTTCCGCGCCGTCCAGGGATTCAAATTCACC
>JANNVM010000485.1:0-2000 GCA_031414455.1 Verrucomicrobiota bacterium | reverse complement strand
CCGCATCGAGCGAACCATCCGCGTTAACCCGCGCAATGTTATTGCGCACCGTGGCCGATGCAGCCCCGTTAGGCTGGAGCGCGGAAAAATCGCCGGCAAGAAGCACTCTCCCGTCCGGCTGCACCGCCACCCGATACACGGTGCCGGCTACGTTCGGATCGAACCCGGCATCCAGCGATCCGTTTTCAACCACTCGCGCGATGCCGTTTCGCGCCACGGGCACAGCCGCCCCATTGGGTTGGAGCGCCGAAAAATTACCGCCGATCAGCACGGAGCCGTCGGCCTGTACGGCAATACTATTGATTGGTCCGTTTACATTCGGATCGAAGGTGGCATCAAGCGATCCGAAAGTGGAGAGCCGCGCGATATTTCGCCGCGGGGAGCCAAGTACCGATATGAATTCCCCGCCCAGAATGGTCCGGTTGTTTGACTGAGCGACCGCAGCTTGAACAAGAGTTCCCTCAACCGTGGTGTCCAACGAACTCACATCTCCGGGAACCGGTCCCCAGCCGTTTCCCTGAATGTTGAAATGAAAGGGATTCTCATCGGCGTCATTGCAGGGAAAGCAGAGGGTGGCGTTGCGCGGGCCCGCAGCAACAGGATTGAATCTCACGACGAAATTCGTACTGCTCCGCGGAGTGAGCAGCGAAGCCGGTTGCGTGATTACGGTGAAATCGAGGGCCGCCGCGCCACTCACATTTACGCTGCCCAGCGTGAGATCGGCGCCCCCGGTGTTGGTGATGGTGTAGAGCCTCGTGACGGTGCCATAGAGCACCGCACTGTCACGAAACTGCGTGGCGAATGGGACACCCGGTGTGTTTTCGCCGCTCTGAATCGCGTCACTGCCGTCGCCAACGCTTACTTCGGGAGCGTAAACTCCCTGAGACAGATCGAAGATGTAAGCCGCTCCCGATTGCGAGGCATAGTGCGATGGATAGTGAGTACCCGTAACTACCGGGTTCACGCCGGCAAGGCCGCCGTCCTCGGAGGCCGAGCCGACCACCACATTATCTCCGGACACGGCAACTGCCGAGCCAAAGAAGTCCCGGTCGGCGGTATGGCGGGATTTGAGATAAGCCACCTGCGTCCATGTGGTTCCGCTGCGCACGAAAACATATGCCGCCCCGGAGTTTTCGGCGTCATCATCTGCCAGAGGATTGACTCCGGTACCGCTGCCGTCTTCATAATCAGCCCCGATGACCAGCGTATTGCCCGACAGCGCCAGTGAACTGCCAAGGCTGTCATTGTGAACGGTGGAGTAACCACTGCTATATGAATTGAACTCCTTCACATAGGCCTGTTGCGCCCATGTGGTTCCATTGCGCACAAACACATAGGCCGCACCCGCATAGGGAGCGCCATTCCCGACCGGGGGCGCATTAACTCCCGAGCCCCTGCCGTCCTCCCCTGGCGCTCCCACTGCCACGGTGTCGCCTGACGCGGCAACCGACCAGCCGAAAAGGTGGCTCCTCGCTGTGTTCGATGCCTTCAAATAGACCGGCGGACTCCATACCGTTCCGCTGCGCACAAAGACGTAAGCCGCGCCTGCCTCCGATGCGTTTTCATTTTGCCCCGGATTGATTCCGAACCCGCTGCCGTCCTCTCCATACGCCCCGACAATTACCGCGTTCTCCGTTGCCGCCACGGAGTAGCCAAAGGTATCGAAGGAACCGGGGTTGGAGGCCTTAAAATACGCTTGCTGGCTCCAAGAGGTTCCGCTGCGCACGAAAACGTAGGCCGCGCCGGCAGCGGAGGCATTATCGTTGCTGGCGGAGTTCACTCCGGCACCGCTGCCGTCCTCGTACGGCGCACCGGCAACCACGATGTCTCCCGAGATGGCTACGGAGCTTCCGAAGACGTCTTCGGTCCCGGGATTGGACGCCTTCAGGGACGCTTGCTGAGTCCATACCGTGCCGTTGCGCACAAAGACATATGCCGCACCCGCCTCCCTCGCGAATTCGTTGCTGACGGGATCCACTCCGCTGCCGCCGCCGTCCTCG
>JANNVM010000484.1:0-2449 GCA_031414455.1 Verrucomicrobiota bacterium | reverse complement strand
GATTTCAATCCCGCATCCGGCCTGCGTTCCATCGTTTCCGTCAACACATGCGCGCCGAGTTTCCGCGCGAGTGACGCCGGGACCGCCTCCGGGAAGAATATCCAAACGTGACCGCCCTCGCCCGACCGTGATCTCTCCAGCGCCGCCGGGATTTTCAATCGCGCGCAGGTGTCGAGATAAGCACTGGCATCAGCCGCCCAATCGCCCTCATCAAAATCAACCGCGAGGAAGAAGCAGCGTTCATCCAGCAGCATCGGGTACACTCCGATCACACAATCGCGCCCGCGATCATCGCATCCTGACAAATGCCATCGCACGACCTCATCGGTCACCGGCAGCCACCGCTGATGAGGGCAGTCGCTGCATTTGATCCGTGGCTTTTCACAGACGCCGCGCACCCATTCATTGCCACACACCGGCGAGTAACCGGCCTTGCCTGTCCTGGAATTTTCGAAGCGTCGGGGATAAACCTCCTCACGCCCCCGGAAAAGCGAGCGAAACAGCGCGATCTTCAAGGCCGGCGGAGAACTGTTTGTGAGAGACATGGAGGGGTGCGAGCGAAGATCATCAGCGTCACCCGGGCGGCGAAGCCGGTCAATCCGGTGCGCGTGCGGGGAGCGCGGAGAACGCCGAATGATTCCGGACGGCCATGAAGACCCTCCACAAACAAAAACGCCCCCGGACCTGATTGGGTCCGGAGGCGCGCTTTTAGACCGAGCTTCGGGAGTTACGCCAAGTCGAAGCGATCAAGGTTCATGACCTTGTCCCATGCCGCCACGAAGTCGTGAACGAACTTCTTCTGCGAGTCTGCGGTGCCATAGACTTCCGCCAGGGCACGGAGCACGGAGTTGGAACCGAAGACCAGATCGATACGGGTGGCGGTCCATTTGGATGCGCCGGTCTTGCGATCCGCGCCAGCGAAGGCGTTTCCGCAGGGCGAGACCGACTTCCACTCCGTGCGCATGTCGAGCAGGTTCACGAAGAAGTCGTTAGTCAGAGCCCCGGGCTTCGTGGTGAAGACTCCGTGCTGCGCCCCGTCGGCGTTGGTATTCAAGACTCTCATGCCGCCCATGAGCACCGTCATTTCCGGCGCGGTGAGCGTGAGCAGTTGCGCCTTGTCGATGAGCAACTCCTCGGCGGAGACACTGTATTTGCCTTTGAGGTAATTGCGGAAGCCGTCCGCGATGGGCTCAAGCACAGTGAACGACTCGACGTCGGTCTGTTCCTGCGAGGCGTCCATGCGGCCCGGGGTGAACGGCACGGTGACTTCGTGACCGGCATTCTTCGCGGCCTGCTCGACGCCGGCGCATCCGGCCAGGACAATGAGGTCGGCGAGAGAGACCTTCTTCCCGCCGGATTGGGCGGAGTTGAACGCGGTCTGAACGCCTTCGAGAGTTTCTAGCACCTTGCCCAGTTGGGCCGGCTGATTCACGGCCCAGGACTTCTGGGGTGCCAGACGGATGCGGGCACCATTGGCACCACCGCGTTTGTCGGAGCCGCGGTACGTGGACGCCGACGCCCATGCGGTGGAGACCAATTCGGAAACAGCCAAACCGGAAGCAAGGATCTTGCTCTTCAACGAGGCGATGTCCGCGCCATCTATCAGCGGGTGATCGACCGCCGGGATGGGGTCCTGCCAGATGAGTTCCTCGGCGGGAACTTCCGGCCCGAGATAGCGGACGCGCGGTCCCATGTCGCGGTGCGTCAGCTTGAACCAGGCGCGGGCAAACGCGTCAGCGAACTGATCGGGATTGGCGAGGAAACGGCGCGAGATTTTCTCATAGGCTGTATCGAAGCGGAGCGCCAGATCGGTGGTGAGCATGGAAGGAGAGATCTTTTTCGAAGCGTCATGCGCATGAGGCACCGTGCCCGCACCGGCGCCGTTCTTCGGCGTCCATTGCTGCGCACCGGCCGGGCTCTTTGTAAGTTCCCATTCGTAACCGAAGAGGTTCTCGAAGAAGTTGTTGCTCCACTTCGTTGGCGTCGTGGTCCAGGTAACTTCCAGGCCGCTGGTGATGGTGTCGCCGCCTTTGCCGGTGCCGAAGCTGCTCTTCCAGCCGAAGCCCTGCTCTTCGATCGGAGCGGCTTCTGCATCCGGTCCCACATGGGTCGCCGGGCCGGCGCCGTGGGTTTTGCCGAAGCTGTGGCCGCCGGCGATAAGGGCCACGGTTTCTTCGTCATTCATCGCCATGCGGGCAAAGGTCTCGCGGATGTCGCGTGCCGAAGCGATAGGATCGGGATTGCCATCGGGACCTTCGGGATTGACGTAGATGAGGCCCATCTGGACGGCGGCCAGCGGATTCTCCAGGTTGCGTCCGTGGATTTTTCCATCCGCATCGTCGTCGGACACGAGCACTCCGCCGTCCTTGACGACGCCGTGGGAACCGTGGGCGTAGCGCACGTCGCCGGCCAGCCAGGTCGTTTCCCTGCCCCAATAGACATCGTGATC
>JANNVM010000483.1:0-12760 GCA_031414455.1 Verrucomicrobiota bacterium | reverse complement strand
GTGTCGATCCAAAGAAGGCACCGAAAACCAAGCCCGGGGACGAACCGCGGCGAGGGAACAAGGACGACAAAGGCGACAAAGGCGACAAGGTGCCCAAAAACCGTCCGGGCACGCCTAGTGACGATCAGCCAGGGAAGAAGCCGAAAATGGAACCTGAAGATCAGCCGGTGCCCGACCCGAAAGCGGACCCGGCGGATCCAAAGCGTGAACCGAAGAAAGATCGCAAAGACGCACCGCGGCGGGAACCGAAAGGTGAACCTGCAGATGTCCCGAAACCCGATCCCAAAGCAGACCCGAAAGACATGCCAAAGCGTGAGCCGCGGGTGGAGCCGAAGGATTCGCCTAAGCGCAAGCCCAGGGTGGAGCCACAGGACTCACCGAAGCGTGAGCCGAAGACCGAGCCGCAGGATAAACCCCGAAGTCAGCCAAAGGCCGAGCCGCCCAAACGGGAGCCGAAAGCGGAGCCGCAACCGGCGAAGCCTGCAAAGGAGCCGGCGGATCCCCAGGGGAGGAACACCAAAGATAAGCCGAAAGATAAGGGCAAAGAGAAGAGCAGGGAATGATCCCGCAACTCCTGGACTGATCAGATGTCATGTGGTTCGGCTGTTTCAGCCGAACCACATTTTTCGTTTTGGAGAGAGCGCCGGGAGGCCGGCCCTCACTCGAGTCCCATTTTCTTCCGCTTCCGGTAAAGCGTGGCCTGGTCGATGCCGAGGACGCGCGCGGCTTCGCTCAAATTGGCGGTGCGTTCCACAACGCGGCGGATGTGGGATTCCTCGATTTGCTCAAGGCTCGCGAAACCGCCGGCTGCGGGTGGTTCACCCGGCGGGAGAGCGATGTCGGGATTAGCGCCCGGTCCGGTGCGCACGTCCGGGGGCAGATCCCCGGCTTCAATCTGACGGCTGCTGCTCAGAATGACTGCCCGCTCAATGGCATTGCGCAACTCGCGCAGATTGCCGGGCCAGGCATGGTCCCGGATGCAGTGCTTTGCGGCGTCGGAGAAGCCGTCCATCTTTCGCCCGAGCTGGGCCGCGAAGTGTCCGGCATAATAATCGGCGAAACGCAGAAGATCGTCAGGGCGCGAACGCAGCGGCGGCATTTCCACAGTAATCACATTGAGCCGGAAATACAAATCTTCGCGGAAAGTCCCGTTAGCGACACACTTTTTGAGGTCCCGGTTGGTCGCCGCGATGACGCGCACGTTGGCTTCGCGGGTCGTGCTTTCGCCGACGCGCTCATACTCGCGCTCCTGGAGCAGCCGGAGCAGCTTCGGCTGAATCTCGAGCGGCAGTTCCCCGATTTCATCGAGGAACAGCGTGCCGCCTTCCGCCTGCTTCACCTTGCCCCAGTGGTCTTTGATGGCACCGGTAAACGCGCCTTTCACATGGCCGAAGAGTTCGCTCTGGAGCAGCTCTTTGGAAAGGCTCGGGCAGCTCACGGTGACAAACGGCTTGTCCTTCAAATGACTGGCCTCATGCACGGCGCGGGCGACAACACTCTTGCCGGTGCCGCTCTCACCGAGGATCAAAATGGAGGCGGGAGCTTTGGCGGCCTTAAAGAGCACGTCCATGACCTCCTTCATGACCGGTGTCTCAAAGTCGAAGCGCGCTTCCGGACCGTTCTCGCGGCGGATGGCAGACACTTCCTTCTCAAGCGTCTCGATCCGCTGACCCATCTGACGGAACCGGGCCAGCCGCGCCAGCACGGTGCGGAACTGATCGCGAGTGAACGGTTTTTCGATGAAGTCCACCGCGCCTCTCCGCATCGCCTCCACGGCGGTCTGCACGCTGCCCTGCGCGGTGAAAATCACCACGGCAGCGTGCGGGTTAAGTTTCATCACCTGCGGCAGAAGATCGAGCCCGTTTTCGCTGCCGAGGTTCAGATCCAGCAGGATGGCGTCAAACTTCTCCTCCTTCAGCCGGGCGATCGCGCCCGCTCCGTCGGTCACTGACTCCGCGTAGTGGCCTTCGTCATCAATGAGCATGGCGGCCGCCTCGCGAATCGTTTTTTCGTCATCAATAACAAGGAAGTCCATGGGGTAGGGGTGGTTAACGGTTAGACTGCCGTCTGCGGCAGACGAATGGTGAATGATGCCCCGCTGCCCGGAGCGGAGTCCACGCTGAGCGTGCCTTTCATGGCCTCGACCTGCTTCTTTACGATGCTGAGTCCGAGGCCGGTGCTGGGCTCGCCGGCTGTGGGACGGGCGGAGAGCCGGACGTAGCGGCGAAACATTTTGGTGCGGTCCTCCGACGTAAAGCCCGGCCCTTCATCCGCGATGCACACCGACGCAAAATCCGCATCGGCACTCACCGAAAGCGTTATCGTCCGGCCCGCGGGCGAGAATTTAACGGCATTGGAGAGGAGATTCTCGAGCACCTGATTGAGCGCGACCGATTCAGCGATCGCCACTACCGGAGGTGCCGGGGGCGTCCAGATCATGCGCAGGCCTTTGCGTTCGGCGGCCAGATGGTACTGGCGTATCGCGAGGGTCACGGCATCGCCGATGTCCACCGCATGCAGATCCAGCTTTTGAGGCCGCTCGAGGGCGGCGTTGGCAAGAAACTCCTTCACGAAAGACAGCATTTGGGTGCTCGATTCGAGAATGTTTTCCACCAGCCGGCGGCTGCGGTCGTCCGGCATTTTGTCGGCCCGCTCATGGAGCAACTGCGCACTCATCTGCATGCCGCCGAGGTGATTTTTCAAATCGTGCGTCAGGATACCGATCAGTTCATCCTTGTCCTCCGCGAGGGCCCGGAGCTGATCGCGTGCGGCTTTCAGTGCGAGGTGCGTGCGAACGCGCGAGAGCAGTTCCGCGCGGCTGAAGGGCTTGGTCACATAGTCCACGCCGCCGGTTTCGAGGGCGCGCACGATGAGTGTCTTGTCGTCAGCGGCGGACAGGAAGATGATGGGAATGTCCCGCCACTCCGGCCGTTCCCGGATTCGGATGCAGGTCTCGATGCCGCTGAGTCCTGGCATCAGGACATCCAGCAGGATCAAATCCGGGATCCTCGCCTCGAGACGGCGCAGGGCCTGCTGGCCGTTGCTGGCCACGATGACTTCATAGCCCATGGAGCCAGTCAGAAGGTCACCCACGAGCCGGAGATTCGGCGGCTGGTCATCCACCACCAGGACGGTGGGCTTTCCGGGAAATGTCAGATCAGTCAGCGGCATGAAAAGCAGTGGTGTGGAGTCGTTCTTCGAGGAGCGTGTTCGACGCTGTCCTCCATGCGTTGCCACACAACAAAACGGACAGCGCTGCTAACCAGAACGATGAGCAGCGCCGCCACAGCGACAGTGAGATGGACAGAATGCCGGAAAAATTGCGCCATGAGCGGGGGTAACGATGACCCGGGGATGCTCACGCAGATACAAGGCGGGGGATTCCCCGCAAAAGCTCAAATTACGGGACCCTGCGGAAGGATCGTAATGGGATAATGTCCCTTCGCCGCCTTCAGCGCTGGATCGTCGTGGTGGTATCCGTGCGTTGTGCGCCCGAATAGGGACTGATCGTGGTCTGGCTTTCCCGCGTGACTGAAGTGGTGGTCGCCCGCGGTGGTGCTGCCGGCTCTACGACGGTAGTGCAGGCTGGCAGTGACACGGCAAGGAGGGCGAGAAGGAAATATTTGTTCATGGCTTGTGTGATGGTTGTAGCGCACAAATCTGTTGTGCCCTGACAGCGGGTGCTGCACGCGCCGGGCCGGGCTCCAGACCGGGAAGAAAATCCCCCCCCGGCGTGCATTTCGCCCGCCGCCCGCCTGGGTGCGCCGGGCAATCTGCACGGGAGGGAATGTTTGGGTTGGGTTGCTGACGGGGCATCAAAATGTCATGCTGGTGACGCTTGATGACGTCCTGAGGGAATAACTCCGTGATCAAATCCGTTACCGTTGCATTCTGCGGGGCCTCCCGTGCGCTTTGCCCTCACCGCGACGGCTTCAGTAGCCATCACGGCTGTGCCGCAGCATCCGCTCTCCGGGTAATGCCGCCGGAATCTATTCTCTGGCACTGCTGCTGCGAAGCGGGGGATCAAGATGAAACCAGTTGCTCACGATCCTGCTCCCCACTGGTTTTGTCACGCCCCGGGCCATCCCCTTCGTCAGTCCCGCGATGCCCGCGTGGCAGTCAGTGAGGCCGGTTCATCGCCGCTGATGGATAACCACCCGCTCGCCGGCATCGGGTTGACGCTGGCAGGATCCATCCTTGCGGGAACGGCCTGGATGACTTTTATACTTTGGTGGGCGCCCCGGTAATGGAGCCTTTCTATGAAACCCGAAAACAAGTTCATCACCATCCCGCGGGCGATTCACTCGTGGCTGCCACCGAATCCTAAACCACCAGAGCCGGTGGATTACGGTGCGGAGGCCCGCAAAGTTGAGATGGCGGCACGGGCCGCGGGCTTGGACGTAGTCTATGGCGAAAGCCTCTTTGACACCGATGGCAGGGACCCGGCCGAAGAAATCAACTGGATGCCGTTTTGGAGCGAGGGGGGGTATGATTGGGACGCCACCCGGTGGGAGACTCATTTTCGTGCGGAGCGTCTCGCGCCGGTTCCTCCGGCCTACTAACGTAATGCCGGGTTTTGCAGGTGCAGACCCGATGGCCCCGGGATGCCGGATGCGCGGGGGGAGAAAGATCAACTGCGCACAACCGGTCAGGACAGGACCGCATGAGAATTGCACGAAGGGAAATCCGTCGCGTGGTCCTCGCCTGACGATTCGGGCGATATGCAGGACTGAGTGAACGGCCGGTCCTGCAAAATGCCCGCCCCGGGAAGGAGCGAAGGATCAATTCCCGCTGACAGCGACCCTGTGCGGGCCGGAATGGTTCCTGCGAGAAAGGAAACCATGACGCGCTCCACGCGATATCCTTCCGATGAACCTTCCACCGCTCCGGTGGACGGTGTGGCCTCTTCAGTCAAACACCTCCTCTCCGCTTCGGCGCGCTATGCCAGTGCCAGAGTGCGGCTGTTGATGCTTGAGGCGCGACTCGCCGCGGAAGACACAAAAGGCGCACTGGTCCTTTGTCTGTTCGCGGCAGCCGGAATGATGGCCGGCTCGCTTCTGCTTGTGGTCGCCATCGTCCTATGGGTGGCCCGCCTCTTTATGAATGGAGACACGGCCATGGCATCCGGCGTTCTGGGCGGCGCTTTGCTGGTAACGGCATCGCTTCTGTTCGGAAAGGCCCGGAAGTCCATTCGCGCACAAAGTCTTTTTCCCGTCACCAAAGCTGAATTCAACGTCGATAAACAATGGCTACAAGAACTTCCCCGGAGAACGCCTGGAACGAACGCCAGGTCCTGAAAAACGAACTGGCCGCGGCCCGCGAGGGACTCTATTCAGGGTCTCAGTCGTTGCGCTCGTCGGTGAGTGTCGGAGCCCGCGCGAAAGCGTTCGTCATGAGCCGGCCGGTGGCGTTGATCGGGACTACCCTGGCCGTCGGGGCCACGCTGGCAGTCGGGGGCATGGCCGTTCGCCTGCTGCCCGCGGTGCTCTGGCGGAAAAAGGCCGGCCTGCTTGCAAGGTTCACCGGCGAGCTGGCCAAAGGCGCCGCGGGACTCGCCCTGCCATTTCTTCTCAACCGGCTGTCGCGCTTCCAGTCCCGTCCCGCCACCGGGCTGATCACGGACCCCGGCGATGTTTCGATCCCCCCCAACCCACAAACAAACCCAAACCCAAATACATATATGAATAAACTCCAAATCAAAGGCAACTGGCACCAGGTAAAAGGCAATCTAAAACAAAAGTATGCCCAACTCACCGACGACGATCTTCTCTACGTGGAAGGCAAGGAGGAGGAACTCCTCGGCCGTCTGCAGGAGAAAACCGGAGAAACAAAGGAAGCCCTCAGCGACTTCATGAAAAAATTCTAACCTGACAACACAACTCTAACTTATCATAAACATATGCTTCATTACGCCCTTATTTTCCTCATCGTTGCCATTATCGCCGCCGTGCTTGGTTTCGGCACGCTCGCCGGGACTGCCGCGATGATCGCCAAAGTGCTCTTCGTCGTCTTCCTGATTCTGGCCCTGGTCTCATTCATCAAGAAGAAAGCCTGAACGGCACCGCGCCGCCATCATGAACGACCCTGCCAGCACCGCAGATGCCCCCCCGGTTCCTGCACCGGGGGGGCCGGCGGAGGGAAAGTCCTCCACTCATTCAGCCGTGGTGACGGCGGCGCGGCTGGTGAGTTTTGCGCTCGCCTGCGGGCTGCTCTACTGGGGCAGGGTGGTCGCGATCCCTGTGGCCCTGGGAATTCTCTTCAGCTTCATGCTCAATCCGCTGGTAAAGCGGTTCCAAAGAGCTCGCCTTCCGCGGCCTGTTGCCGTTGGGGTCACGGTGATGCTCGCCTGCAGCATCGTGGCGGCACTCACATGGTTAATCGTAAGCCAGCTGGCAGCGCTGAACGACGACCTGCCCCGGCATAAGGAAAAGATCACCCTCAAAGTCAGGCAAATGCGGGGGGCCATGCAGGGCGGTGCCGTGGAGAAGTTTCAGGACACGATGAACACCGTGGCCGAGGAACTGGACAAGCCGGCCGCCCAGGAAGGCACGCCAACCGGGCAGTCACCCGTGGTCGAGGTGCCGGGCAGTCAGGACAAACCGATGCCCGTTTACTTAACCTCTCCGCAAAAGCTGCTCGAATTTGAGGGGTTTTCCCTGCTTCTCCCGATACTGGATCCGCTCACGACGGCGGGTCTGGTGTTATTGCTGATCATCATGATGCTGCTGCGCTGGGAGGACATGCGCAGCCGGCTAATCTCGTTCAGCGGCCACAAGAACCTCACGGTCGCCACGAAAGCCAGCGACGACGCCGGGCGCCGCATTACCCGCTACCTGATGATGCAACTCATCATCAACGGTTCCTACGGAGCCGTCATCTGGGGCGGCCTCTACTTCCTCGGGGTTGACTACGCTCCGCTGTGGGGCTTGTGCGCGGCGCTCTTCCGCTATGTCCCGTACATTGGCCCCGTCGCCGCGGCGGTGCTGCCCATTGGTTTCAGCCTTATTACATCGGACGGCTGGGTGCAGCCGCTGTGGGTGGCTGGCCTCGTTGTCGTTCTTGAACTTGTCAGCAACAACCTCATCGAACCGTGGCTCTACGGATCGAGGCTCGGCCTGTCCGCCATGGGTATCATCGTGGCGGCGGTCGCGTGGACGTTTTTGTGGGGACCGGTGGGTCTCGTGATGTCCACACCCCTAACCGTCGTTCTGGTGGTATTGGGGCAGTACCTGCCTGCTTTTTCCCTGTTCACCCGGCTCCTCGGCGACAAACCCGTGATGGAGCCTCACTTTCAATTCTACCAGCGGCTCCTGGCTCATGATGAGGTCGAAGCCACCGGGCTCGTCCGGACTTTTGTCAAAGAGAACGGTCTCCGTGAATCCATTGACCGGCTCTTTGTTCCGGCCCTCGCCCTGGGCAAGCGCGACGACACCGCCGGATTGCTCGACAAGGAGGATGCGGCCTTTATCAGCGCCGCCGCGGAACGGATCTTTGAGCTGTTCCGGGAGGACGCAGAGGCGGTGGATAAAAAGGCGCAGGAGACCGCCCTGCCCTCAGCGCCCCTGCAGCGCAGTGTTGTCATTGTGTGGCCGGTCAACGAACTCGCGGCCACCGCGGGCAAGTTTCTCCAGTGGATGTTGCGGGATTCGTCCGCGGAACTGACGGTGATCCCGCCGCAGGCCCTGTTTGGCGAAGTCGTGCAGCAGATTCGTGAGCGCGGCCCCGCCGCCGTCTGCGTGCTGAATCTCTCCGGCTCCGATGTCGCCCGCACCCGTCAATATGCGCGGCGCCTGCGGGCCGACAGTCAGAGCCTGCCGCTCATCGTGGCGCGACTCGGCGTCGGTGGCACCATGGCCACGGACGTTCGCGATACTCTTCGGGATGCCGGCGCGACCGCCGTGACCCGCACGCTCCAGGAAACCGCCGCGGCGCTGGTGCCTTATGCCAACAGTGCCGCCCGGAGCATTGCCGCCTGAACGGGACACCGCGATGAAGCCAAATCCAAAAACGCCCGGCGAACGCGACCTGAGTCTTATCAACGGGATCGTCCTGATGCTCTTGAGTGGGATCGTGCTTGCAATTTGGCACCTCACCGGCGGCGACCCGGCGCGGTTTCCCGCGATGCTCGGCTGGGGCTTTCTTATTTGTGGCTCGCTCATCGTGCTGTCGGCGCTGCACCGCCGGCGAACCCGCAGGCGTTAACTCCCGGGGGCTGTGTGAACGATTGTTTCCCCGCAAAGGCGGGAGCGCACCCGGGTCAATTCCGCACCTGTTAGGATGATGATGGCGGTGTAATATACCCACAGCAGCAGCAGGACGATGGATCCCGCCGCACCATAACTCGATGAGACGGCTTCGCTGCTCAGGTACCAGCTCAATCCCCATTTGCCGGCCTCGAAGAGAATCGCGGTGGTGCCCGCGCCCCACCACACCTGGCGCCACGGGGTTTTTACATCCGGCAGCACTTTGAACAGCAGTGCGAAGAGGATTACTTCGCCGACCACCGACACCGCGAAACCCAGCCAACCCCAAAGCGGCACGGGCAGATTGGAGACGGACGTGAGGTGGCTGGCGAGAAAGCCGAAGACGCCGGTGAATGTCAGCGACACCAGCAACAGAAAGAGGATTACGAGAACCATGCCGAGCGAGAGCAGCCGTGCCCGCAGCCATGAGACGATGCCCTCGCGAAGCAAACTGCCAGCGGTACTGTCCGACTGCTTTTCGGTGCCCCATATCACGTTCAGGGAGTGCTGCATTTCCGCGAACAGACTCGTCGCCGCAAAAATGAGCATGAAAATGCCAAGGCCCGTGGCGATGACACTCTTCCTGGGCTGCATGGCACCAGCGATCATGTCCTCGACGGTGGCGGCGGCTTTGGGCCCCATCAGGCCGCGCAATTGCTCATCCAACTGGCCGCGCACGGCTTCATCGCCATAGGCGAGGCCCGCCATGGAAAGCACGATGACGAGCAGGGGCGACAGCGCGAAAATGGCGTAATAGGCGAGTGCGGCGCTCAGGCGCAGCACGTTGTCCGTGTTCCACTTCAGGGCAGTCTCAACGAGGAGACGGCGCAGGGGCACCCGGCACGAGCGGCGGTACCACTTCCTGTCAGAGCGGCTCACAGCAGGTGGCTGCGCAACATCCAGGCGGTCTTTTCGTGAGCCCGGATTAGGTCCGTGAGGAAGTCGGTCGTCCCGGCGTCGTCACCCTTCTCGTCCGACAGTTCGATGGCCTGGCGCAGGTTGCGCACGCAGGCGGCATGATCGGCGGCAAGGCTTTCCAGAGCCTTCTCGCCGCAAATGAGCGCCCCCGGCACCTCTTCAAGGCTGGCCAGTTTCAAAAATTCAGCCATCGAGCCCGGGGACACGCCGCCGAGCATGCGAATACGCTCCGCCGTTTCGTCAATGGCTTCGGCCAGATCGTTATACTGCTCCTCGAAAAACTTGTGCAGCGTGTGGAAGCGCAGGCCGGTGAGGTTCCAGTGATAGTTGCGTGTTTTTTGATAGAGCACCTGCTGGTCGGCGAGCACACCGCAGAGCAGGGCGGTGACCTTGCTGCGGTTTGCGGGCGGCAGACCGATGGCGGGATCGTCGGCGACGGTTTCGGCTGGTGTGGCTTTGGACATGGGAAGCGGGTATTGGGGTACATTGCGGCTCAGCCCGGACGCGGAAATCCGGCACCGGACTGAGCTGGCAGTGGATTTGATCAGCGCACTAGCGGCGGCACCTGCTGAGCAGAAAGACGCCGGCGAGCACTCCGGTGCCGAAGGCGATACCGGCGGCGGAGAATGGATTGGAGGTGATCCACGATTCGGTGCGCTCAATGCTGCGTCGTCCGCAGTCTGCGGCATTTTCGGCACCGTGCCTTGCCGCGCTGGCCATGCGGTGCCCGGTGTCCGCAAGGGGATCGATAATGTGGTCGTGGGCGGCGGATTTCATATCCTGATAGGCATCCCGGGCGGATTCCTTCAAGCTGTCCACGGTGTCCCGTATGGTGGTTGTACTCATAAATGTAATGTTTTCCTTTGGTTGAGGGCCGGCTGGCCCGTGTTCCCTGTCTTGCTGCACCGGGCGTGCCCGGCAGGCTGACACCGGAAACCGGCGGCTGGTCCGTGCAGAATGTGTGGAACGCCGCGGGCTCATCATGCGAAATGCAGGAGGCCGGGACCCGCGGCGAAACCGGCACCGGTGCCGCGCGGGGTGCAAGCCGTTGAGACTCAGCCCCGGCAATTGTTCCACGCGCCGCGGCATCCGCTTTGCGAAACACGACCTACTATGTCATCCATCACTCTCACGCAAAGCGCCACGCTCACGCAGCATCTCAGTCATGAGATGACGCAGAAACTGGCGGTGCTGCAAACACCCACCCAGGAACTGGCCGCGCTGGTGCGGCAGCAGGTGGAACTCAACCCGGCGCTGGAAGCCGAAGAGAATTCGATTGCCGACCTCAGCCTTGCAGAGGCGGGAATGGATGAAGAGGGCGACGCGCGCTGGGAGGAGCAGTTTCAGCAACTGGTGCAACTGGACAACGACTGGCGTGCCGGCAGCAACAGCATGTCCTGTGCTGAGGATGCCGGGAGGCATCAACTGGTCCTCGATTCCCTGACAAAACCAGTGACATTGACGGAGCACATCGCGAGTCAGGTCAACTCCATGCGTCTCGATGAAGAGGAGCGTGGCGATGTGCTGCAACTCCTCGGCTACCTCAACGATAACGGCTGGCTGGCGCAGCCGCTGGAGGAGATTGCCGCTGCGGAAGGCCGGCCCCTGGAGGATCTGGAATTTGCCCGCGACGTGCTGCTTTCGCTGGAGCCGGCGGGCCTCGGTGCGACCGGCCTGCGCGAGTGTCTGATGGTTCAGCTTGAGCGTGAGCGGAAAACGAAAACACTGGAGTATCACCTGCTCAAAGACTGCTTCGATTCACTGTCGAAGCGGCGCTTCGAGGATATTGCAGACAAGCTGGATGTGGAAGTGGAGGACGCTGTGGACGCTGCCGGGCGGCTTACGGCGCTCAATCCCCGGCCGGGCCGGATGTTCGATGTCACGCCCGGAGCCGGCTGTAGCGTGGAGCCGGAACTCAGCATGGAGAAAGTGGACGGTGCATGGACGGTCACGGTGCATCGCGAGTTCACCCCCAGTCTGCGCATCAGCGCCGCGTGCAAAAACATGCTGAACGGCCCGCCGGGCGAAAAGGGAGTGCGGGAGTATCTGCGCGAACACATTCGCAAAGGCCGCTTCTTCATCAGTTGTCTTGAGCAGCGCCAGGAAACCATTCGTAAGGTGGCCCAGGAGATCGTGGTGCGGCAGGAAGCATTCTTCGAGCAGGGACCGTCGCACCTGCGGCCCATGACGATGGCCGTGATTGCTCAGGTCATCGGCGTGCATGAGACGACCATCAGCCGGACGGTGGGCGGTAAATTTGCGAGGACACCGCACGGGGTCTTTGAGTTGCGCTCGTTTTTCACATCCGGCATGGCGACTCACTCCGGTGAAGCCGTCAGCAGCCGCGCAGTGGAGGCGGCGCTGCGGGAAATTGTCGCCGCGGAGGATGGTGCCCATCCGTTGAGCGACGGCGAAATTTCCGAACGCATGTCGCTGCGGGGGATCCGCATTTCCCGTCGCACCGTGGTAAAGTATCGCGACCGACTGGGTGTCCTCGCCGGATCCCTCCGCCGCCGGCATTGAGCCCGGGTCAGGCTGGCAATCTGCACGCCGGCCCGCGCGAAATGTCCGGCACCCTGCCGGCCCGGTCCCCGCGTCCGGGGAGCACCGCTGCTGGTATGGGATGTGCATCTGAAACCGCGCCAAACCATCCTCTCACCTCAACCAACACCGTATGCCGCCCATGACTTCTGTTGCCTTTCTTGGAAACTACGCCCCGCGCTGCTGCGGCATCGCCACATTCACCCAGGATCTCCGGTCCGCTGTTCTGACGGCCCGGCCATCACTGAAAGCGCCCGTAGCCATGATGAGCGACGACCTGCACGGCTATGCCTATCCCGCGGAAGTCAAACTGGTGCTGGATGAAAAAAATCACAGTTCCTATGCGAAGGCCGCGGAGGTCCTGAACCGCAGTGGTGCCTCCGTCGTTTGCCTGCAGCATGAATTCGGGATCTATGGCGGCCCGTCCGGCGCATGGGTGCTCGATTTGCTGCGGGGGCTGCGCATTCCGGTGGTGACGACCTGCCACACTGTGCTGCGCGATCCTTCGCCGCAGCAGCATCAGGTAATGTGTGAAATCGCCCGCCGCTCCGCGCGCCTTGTCGTGATGGCAGAGAAAGGCCGCGGGTTTCTGCGTGAGATCTACCATGTGCCCGATCACAAGATCACTGTGATTCCCCACGGCATTCCCGATCCTGACATTTCCGCCCCGGAGCGGACAGCGACCCGGCGGGAACTGGGGTGGTCGCAGCGGCATGTGATGTTTACGTTTGGCCTGCTGGGTCCGAGCAAAGGCATCGAACAGGCAGTGCGTGCGCTGCCGGAAATTGTGAAGCAGCATCCGGATGTGCTTTACGTCGTCGCCGGCGCCACTCATCCCAATCTCCTGCGCGAACAGGGCGAAAAGTATCGCGAAGGTCTGTGCGCGCTGGCGGAGGAACTGGGGGTGTCGAAACATTTGCAGTTCATCAATCGTTTCGTCAGCCGCGAGGAACTGGTGCGGCTCATTGCCGGAGCGGATATTTACACCACGCCCTATCTGAACGAGGCGCAGATCACGAGCGGCACGCTAGCCTATGCGTTTGGCATGGGGAAGCCGG
>JANNVM010000482.1:0-3212 GCA_031414455.1 Verrucomicrobiota bacterium | reverse complement strand
CGGTGTATCACCGCATGAAGGAGCAGGTCGGGCAGGTCATCGTCGGCCAGGTGGACGTGGTGGAGCAGATGCTCATCGCCATTTTCTGCAAAGGCCACGCCCTCCTGGAGGGCGTGCCTGGCCTTGCCAAGACGCTGCTCGTGTCCACGCTCAGCCGGGTGCTCGACCTGAGCTTCAAGCGGATCCAGTTCACGCCGGACCTCATGCCGGCCGACATCACCGGCACGGACATTCTGGAAATTGACCAGGCGAGCGGGAAACGGAACTTCCGATTCGTGAACGGCCCGATCTTCGCCAACATGGTGCTGGCCGACGAAATCAACCGCACGCCGCCGAAGACGCAGGCGGCGCTGCTCGAAGCGATGCAGGAACGCCACGTCACCGTCGGCGAACACACGTATCATCTTCCGGAGCCGTTCTTCGTGCTGGCCACTCAGAATCCCATCGAGCAGGAAGGCACGTTCCCATTGCCCGAGGCGCAGTTGGACCGCTTCATGTTTAACATCATGGTCGGCTATCCCAGTGCCGCGGAGGAACAGCAGATCATCAAACAAGTCACCGGGGCGTCGAAGCCATCGGTGCAGAAACTGCTCGACGGCAAAACCGTCCAGGAACTTCAGGACGTCGTCCGCCGAGTGCCCGTCGGCGATCACGTCGTGGAATACGCCTCCGAACTCGTCCGCGCCACGCGCCCGAAAGAAAAGGAAGCGCCGCCCTTCATTCGCGAAATGGTGCAGTGGGGCGCCGGCCCGCGCGCCGGCATCTTCCTCATCACCGCTGCCAAAGCCCGCGCCATCCTCCAGGGCCGCTACCACGCCACCACCGGCGACGTCCAGCACTGCGCCTTCCCCGTCCTCCGCCACCGCATCCTGACAACCTTCAACGCCGAAGCCGCCGGCGTGAAGAGCGACCAAATCATCCGGATGCTCCTGGAGCACTTCAAGCCGAAGGCGGAGTTGGAAGTGTAAGGTTCTGCCAAACCATTCACACTTATGGGCCACCTGCTGAGCGTCATCGTTGAGGGGTTCCTCAACATCTGGTACCACCTGTTGGGCAAGCAGCGCGAACTTGACGAGAGCAGCACGGTCGGGCAGTCGGAGTTTGAGAAAGAGGGGCCGGGTCTGCTGTGGGCGCTCATCATTGGAGGCGGTCTGCTGGCCTTGGTAGTGTTCGCTGTCATCCTGCGCTGAGAACCATGAATGCGACGCCTATCCCAAGACGCCAACGCAGTAGTCGATTCAAATCTTGCCAAACACGCAAATTCAGCCAACCTATGCCACATGAAAAAGATGACGCCCGACGAGTATCGCGCACTCCTGAAGGAGATTCGCTCCGAGCAGCCCATCGTCTCCTCGGAGGAAGCGAGGCGGCAGTATCTGGAAGTGCGGGCGAGTCACACGCCGACCGAGCCACCCGCGAAGGCCGCGCCCTCTGGCGCTGGGCGCAAGAAAGCGGCTGCTGCCTAATGCCGGAGGAGTGGCTGGCTCGCTTCGCAGAGAAAAACGAGGGCGGTCAGGAGCACCGGGTCTGGTACTCCTGCCAGCAAGGACGTTATTTCAAAGCAACCCACGCGGGCCGATACGGGTGGTACGCGGCGATGGATTACCGCTTCAATAAGCGGACGCAGGAGGATGAGCCATACATCGGCATGGGTGACGCCACGCCCTGCCAATATCTCGACCGACTGCTGGTCCAGAATGACGTCTTCTCTGATGACATCACGCTGGAGGGAATGTGGATCGAAACCGAAGGGCTCGCAATCCTGACGAGCCAGCGTTTCATCAGCGGCAAGCCGGCGACTCCGGCGGAGATTCTTGAGGTGATGCACACGCTTGGATATGAGCGCATTCCCGGGCTGCCGGCGAATTCAGAGGACTGCTTTAGTTTCTATGACCGGGCGGAGCGAATCGCAGCGTTCGATGCCCACACCGGCAACTTCATCAAAGCCCGGTCCCGCAGCAAAGTCGTCCCCATCGACCTCGTCATGGTCCGTGCGGACGACACCATGCACGACTACACCTGCCGTCGGATAGACGCGGCCAAATCTTAAATCTCAAATTTCCCTCATGGCCACTCTCCCCGAAACCTCCTACATGCGCCTGCTGCCTGATGGCATCGCCGGCACGCTGTCGCGCCTTGAGCTTGTCGCGCGGGCTAAGAAGCAGGGGGCGATGTCCGGTCGGCATACGAGTCCGAACAAGGGTTTCAGTGTCGTTTTTGCCGAGCACCGGCAGTACATGCCCGGCGATGACATCCGCGATATTGACTGGCGGGTGTTCGCCAAGTCGGACAAGTATTACATCAAGCAGTACATCGAAGAGACGAACCTGCGGGCGACCATCGTGCTCGATTGCAGCGGCTCGATGAAGTATCGCGGTGAGCAGGCGGCGCTGGTGGACGGCAGGAAGGTCTCGAAGTTTGAGTATGCGCAGTATCTCGCGGCGGCGCTGGCTTACCTGATGATCAAACAGCAGGACGCCGTGGGCCTCGTGACGTTTGATGACCAGATTCGGTCCTACGTCAAAGCCGCGAGCCGTCCGAGCCAGGTGCGCCTCGTCCTCGGCGAACTCGACAAGTCTGAGCCTGGCAAGGATACCCGCCTTGCGAGCACGCTGCACGAAGTCGCCGAGCGCATTCCGTCGCGCGGTCTCGTGATTATCCTAAGCGACTGCTTCGAGTCCGCGGCGCAGATCGTGGAGTCGTTTCACCACTTCAGATTCCGGAATCACGAACTCGTGCTCTTCCACATCATGGCTGAGGAGGAGCTAACGTTTCCGTTCAGCGCCAGCCAGGAATTCAAGGACCTCGAAGCCTCCGGCACCCGCATCAAAGTGGACCCGCGGACGATCCGCGCGGCGTATCTCCAGAAAGTGAAGGAACACGTTTCCGTCATCGAAAAGGCGTGCGGTCAGATGCAGGCGGACTACGTGCCGCTGACGACGAAGACGCCGTATTCGCAGGCTCTATCAGATTTTGTGGCGCGGAGGAGCCGGAAGCGGTGAGTCAGAGTTTTCACATTTTAACATGACACTCGAACAGGACATCATCACAGCGAGCCGCGCAGCGGCACGGGTAGGGCGGGCTTCCAGCCTGCCGTTCCCGGCATCCCGCCGGGAACATATAAACCCCCGGCGAAGCCGCATTCTCCTGCGGGATGATGCGCCGCGCCGGAATAGGGCGGCTGCGCCGGTTGATTTCAGGAGTTCGGCAGG
>JANNVM010000481.1:0-6678 GCA_031414455.1 Verrucomicrobiota bacterium | reverse complement strand
CGACATCCCCCGCGAGTTCCATTCCGAATACGAGGAGCGGCCGTTCCAGTCCTGCACGCGCTGCGGCGAAATGCTGGAGGAAATTGCGGACGGCTATCAACTTTTCAAACTCTACCGCCGCGGCGAAGCGATCTATGAATATGCCCTCTGTCACCCGTGCCACGCCGGCGTGGTGAAGCAGTTCTCGGACGAATCAAAGGAGCGGCTGGCGGAATTCCACGAGCATCGGGTGACGCTGAATCTGGGCCGCTGGAAATGCGCCGTCTGCGGCAATGCCCGCGGCGAGGACGGTGAGGAGGAATTCTCCCTCACCGCTGCCTGCCAGGCCCGGAGGCTCATCCACGAACTCATGGTCTGCGGCGGGTGCCGCCGCGAAATGCAGTCGCTCCTCAGCCGCGAAACGCGCGAAGTTTGGGACCGCTTCGTGGACGAAAACTTCCCCGGCGTGCCGGAGGGAACCACGTCTCCGGTTTCCCCGCTGGAACTGGTACCGGCATGAGATGAAGGACAGTGCTCCCTGACAAGTCCGTGGCAAAACAGTCGGGGAAAGTATTGACGCGGCGAACGGCAAGGCTCCCGCATCAGCCTTGTCAGAGTCAAATCGAAGGAAACCGGCTGAATATAATTGACGGGAACGCCCGGGTCGCTCCAATCTGACGTCACTAAGGTCAATCCCTTTGACGCATCGGGTTTCGTTTCTTTTCGCCGTCGAACGCGCCGGTCGGGACGAGGTGATTCGAAGACCGTTTCGCCATCGAACCACCGCTCGAGAAACAATCCCATGAACCCACGCACTCATCCGGCGGCGCTCGCCGTCCTGTTCGCTTTCATCACACTCACCCTGACACTCCGGGCACAGGTGCCGCAACTCATCAACTACCAGGGCCGCGTTGCGGTGGGGAATGTCAATTACGAAGGCAATGGCCAGTTCCGGTTCGCCCTCGTCAACGCCGGGGTGAACGCCAGCGTGCAGGCCACCGCCACCGCCGTGCGCACAGGGGCGTTCATCACGAGTGTCACCGTCACCAACGGCGGCACGGGATATTCCTTGGCACCCGTGGTGACCATCAGCGGCGGCGGGGGAACGGGTGCCACGGCTACAGCCACCGTGGCGGGAGGGGCGGTCACCGACATTGAGATGCAGAGCGCGGGCTCAGGCTATACCTCCCTTCCGACAGTGAATATCGCGGCACCGCCCGCGAGTCTGGCCTATACCACTTATTGGAGCAATGACGGCACCAGCGCCGCGGGCTCACAGCCGGCAATGGCCGTCGCGCTCCCGGTAACCAAGGGCCTCTACTCAGTGCTTCTGGGCGATACCACGCTGCCAAACATGACCGCCATTCCTAACAGCGTGTTCAACAATTCAGACGTGCGCCTGCGGGTGTGGTTCAACGACGGCACCAACGGTTCGCAGCTTCTCACACCCGACCAGCGCATCGCGGCAGTGGGTTATGCGATGGTGGCAGGCAACGTGCCGGATGGCGCGATTACCGGCGCGAAGATTGCGGCGGGGGCAGTGGGATCCACCCAACTGGCCAGCGGCGCGGTGGGCAGCGCGCAGCTCGCAGCGGGAGCCGTGCAATCCGCCAACGTCGCCCCGGGTGCGATCGGCTCGGGGCAACTCGCCTCCGGTGCGGCAGCGGCGAATCTCAATGCCACCGGTCAAAGCGGCGTGGCCAGTGGTGGCATGGTGTTGTCCGCCACGGAAAACACCGCCCTCGTCAACGCCGGCTATGTCCGGATCGGCACCACGACGACCACCGACTCATGGCAGCAGCGCGGCAATGGGACGTCTCCTGCCGGTCGCAGCCAGCACACGGCGGTCTGGACGGGCAGCGAGATGATCGTCTGGGGCGGCCATCTGACTACCAGTGAGCGCTACAATCCGGCAGCCAACAGTTGGACGGCAGTCGCCACCACCGGTGCACCGCCAGGAGGGCGCTTTTTGCACACGTCCGTCTGGACGGGCAGTGAGATGATCGTCTGGGGGGGATACACGGGCGTCGATTTTTTGAACGATGGTGGTCGCTACAATCCCGTGTCCAACACCTGGACGCCAGTGAATCTCAGTGGAGCGCCCGCCGCTCGCAACGGGCACGCTGCGGTGTGGACGGGCAGTGAAATGATCGTCTGGGGCGGGCTCGGCAGCGGGATTTACCTCGCGGACGGCGGGCGTTACAGCCCCGCCGCCAATAGCTGGACGGTGGTGAGCCCGACAGGCGGGCCCACCGGGCGGTACGCCCACAAGGCCGTCTGGACGGGCAGCGAAATGATCGTCTGGGGCGGTGCGGACGATAACGGCCGTTTGAACACTGGCGGGCGCTACAACCCGGCCGGGAACAGTTGGACAACGGTGAACACCACCGGTGTGCCCCCTGCTCGATATGAGCATACGGCGGTCTGGACCGGCAGTGAGATGATCGTCTGGGGAGGATTCGGCAACACCGGCACCCCGTTGAACACCGGCGGGCGCTATAACCCGGCGGGGAATAGTTGGGCAGCGGTAAACCCGGTGGGAGCGCCCGTCGCCCGGAATGTGCATACGGCGGTGTGGACGGGCAGCGAGATGATCATCTGGGGCGGTTCTGACGCCAGCTTCGACTGGCTAAACGGCGGCGGGCGCTACAATCCCGCAGCCAACAGTTGGACGCCGACGGCCACCGCGGGCGAGCCCGTCGCCCGCGGCTTTCACACGGCGGTGTGGTCGGGCGGCGAGATGATCATCTGGGGCGGTTCCGGCGTCGGAAACAATTTCTTAAACGACGGTGGACGCTACCGTCCGGCGGCCAACAATTGGACGCCGCTGACCGCCACAAGCCTGCCTTCGGCGCGCTCAGGACACACGGCTGTGTGGACAGGCAGCGAAATGATTGTGTGGGGCGGGAACGATGCCAGCTTCACCCGGGTGAATACCGGCGAGCGCTACAATCCGGCGGGTAACACATGGACCGCATTGTCCACCACTGGCGCGCCCACCGCGCGCGTTCAATACACCGCGTTGTGGACCGGCAGTGAGATGATCATCTGGGGCGGAGAAGATAACGGCGGCTACCTGAATACCGGCGATCGTTACCGGCCGGCGAACAATAGTTGGACGGCGGTGAACCCCACCGGTGCACCCGCCGCGCGCGCTCAGCACACGGCGGTCTGGACGGGCACCGAGATGATCGTCTGGGGCGGGATCGATGCCGGCTTCACCCGGGTGGATACCGGCGCGCGCTACAATCCGGCGGGGAACACATGGACCGCACTAGCCACCACCGGTGCGCCTGCCGCCCGCAGCTTCCACACGGCCGTGTGGACCGGCAGCGAGATGATCATCTGGGGCGGCTTCAACACCGGTTACCTGGGCGATGGCGGACGCTACACTCCGGCGGACAACACTTGGACGGCAGTGAACCTCACGGGTACCCCCGCCGCACGTTCCCTTCACACCGCGGTGTGGACCGGCAGCGAAATGATCGTGTGGGGCGGAACCGACAACCCGCCTTTCAGCTACTTAAACGACGGTGCCCGTTACCATCCGGTCAGCAACAGTTGGACCACGTTGACGATCAACGGCGCACCCGCCGGACGCGCTTATCATACAACGGTGTGGACCGGCAGCGAGATGATTGTCTGGGGCGGTTTCAGCGGCGACAATTTGAGTGACGGCGGTCGCTTCACTCCTGCGGAGAACCGTTGGGCAGCGTTGCCCGTCACCGGAGCGCCCGGCGCTCGCCGATTCCACACGGCGGCGTGGACCGGCAGCGAGATGATCATTTCGGGAGGATACAACGAGAACAACTTGAACGACACCTTCAGCTACACGCCCGGGCGCGTGCTGTATCTCTACCAGCGGCCGTGAGACGGACAGGGTAAGCGCCGCATTCGACTCACTGCGGCAGCGGAAAATCTGCGCAGTGGTTCTGAATTGGTGCATAGAAACGGGGGGACACCTTGCGTAATAAAGCCTACCATGAACACCATTCCGCTTCCCTCCGAATCACCAGTGGAGCCCGCCGTTCCCTCACCTGCCCCGCAGCGGGCGAAGGCGCCGGTTCCCGACCAGAAAACAATCCGCCAAACGTCGCACCGCGTCATGCCGGCCCGGGACAGCGGGCGGCCTCCTGAGCGGCACGATCAGCGGCGTCAGCCCAAGCGCGGCCGGCATCAGGAACCGCCACCCTGAAGGGGCTTCCCTTCAAGTGGTTCAATATTCCGGCCACCTTCGGATTTGCCTGTGCGCGGGGCCGGATACGGATTACAGCATCAGGCGTGCGCGGTCCCTGCCGCGCGTCACAGGATTTGATGGAGTTAAACCCTCACCCATGGAATCGTTATGCAAACCCAACTGTTAAATTCACCAGGGCCGCCGGGAGACGCACGGTCCGGAAATCAGATATCCAAAGTGACCCTCATCGGGACCTATGCACCGCGGCAGTGCGGCATTGCCACATATACTCAGGATCTGCGCGACGCCCTGATTGCGGCGCGACCGGGACTCGCGGCCCCTGTCGCCGTGATCGCCGGGGACGTATGCAGTCTGCATCCCCCGGAAGTGGAGCACGTCGCAGCCGAAAAGGAGCACCGCGCCTACGCGGCCCTCCGGGATGAATTGAACAGCTCAGGAACAAACGCAGTAAGCCTGCAGCATGAATTCGGCATCTTTGGCGGACCTGACGGCGCTTGGATTCTCAACACCATTCGCGGACTGCGCGCACCGGTGGTGACGACGTGCCACACGGTGCTGGCCAATCCTTCGCCAGGGCAGCGCCAGGTGCTCAGCGAAATTGGCCGCCTCTCGGCACGCATGGTGGTCATGACTGAACACGGGCGCGAATTGCTCATCCACGTTTTTGGCATTCCCGGCTCGAAGATCACCGTGATTCCCCACGGTATTCCTAACACCTCTCCCCCGGAGATCGACCGCACTGCCGCACGGCGTGAACTGGGATGGGAAGGGCACAGGGTGATCCTCACCACCGGCCTGCTCTCAGCGAACAAAGGAATCCATCACGTCATTGCCGCACTTCCGCGCATTGTCGCGGCGCACCCGGATGTAATTTATGTTGTGGCCGGGGCCACGCATCCCAACGTCGTGCGCTCTGAGGGTGAATCCTTCCGGCAGGGTTTGATGGATCTGGCGGCCGGACTGGGAGTGACCGGTCAGGTGCGTTTCCTCAACCGCTTCGCCCCCCGCGAAGAACTGGTGCGCATGATCGTGGCCGCGGATTTGTTCGTGACGCCCTATCTCAACGAGGCGCAGATCACAAGCGGAGTGCTTGCCTTTGCATCGGGTCTGGGCAAGCCGGTGATCTCCACCCCATACTGGCATGCGCGGGAACTGCTGGACGAAAGCCGCGGCGTCCTTGTTCCCTTCGCATCTGCGGATGCCATCGCGACGGCTGCTGTGGAATTGTTCAGTGATCCGGAGCGGCTGCAGCAAATGTCTGATCATGCGCGCGCGGCCGGCCGGCAAACGACGTGGCAACAATCCGGACGGCAATACCTGCAACTGCTGGACAGGGTGAGCGCGCCGGGACTGCCGCAGGCAAGGCACCGCCCTTCGGAAAACGCGCCCCGGCAGATTCCGGTGGATCACCTTCTCCGGCTCACCGGTCCGCTGGGGGTTTATCAGCACGCCAACCTGGAGGATCCTGACCCGAAACAGGGCTACTGCACGGACGATAATGCGAGAGCGCTCATCACCGTTCAGGATTTGCTCCTCGCCGGCCACCCGGACCCCGGCCTCGTGGCGGTAAGAGGGCGGACATTCGAGTTTTTGCGTGCGGCGCTCGACGAACAGAACGGACGCTTCCGGAACTTTCGCTCCGCCGCCGGGAACTGGCTGGACTCACCGGGCAGTGAGGACAGCCACGGACGGGCGCTTTGGGCACTCGGTCACACGGTGCGTCATGCGCCGCATGCCGCGATGCGAAACGAAGCGGTTCGCCTCTTCCATCGCGCGCTCCCTGCGGCACATGACTTCACTTCACCGCGCGCGTGGGCATTCACCCTGCTCGGGCTGGCAGACTTGCGGTTGGCGGACCCCACGAACGTGCCAGTGGCATCCGCGCAGGCCCGGTTGGCGATGCGACTTGTCAATCTGCACCACCTCACCGCGGACGAACACTGGTGCTGGTTTGAGGATGTGCTGAGTGATGACAATGCCCGCCTGCCACAGGCGCTGCTGGTTACCGCCGCGCAAACCGGGGACGGAAACCTGCGGGAGGTGGCTATCCATTCCCTCGCATGGCTCATGCACTGGCAAATGGCACCGGAACGCCACTTCCGGGCGATCGGCCGCAACAGGATTTTCCAGCGCGGCGACTCCTCGCCCCCACAATGGGATCAGCAGCCGGTGGAAGCCCTCGCCAGCCTGTCAGCTTGTCTGGCGGCGCACCGGCTTGTGGGCAGCCGCAACTGGCTGGCGCGGGCGGAGCGCGCGTTCGCATGGTTTCACGGTGCCAACGATGCGGGCCTGCCGGTCGGCGATTTCGAAACCGGTGCCTGCAGGGACGGTGTGCAGCCGGGTGGCCTGAATCAAAACTGTGGCGCCGAGTCCACCCTCGCGTTTCTCCAGGCGTGTGTGGAAATGCGTGAGTTTCAGGTGCAGTCTGAAGGGCTTCGCCGGTCGCGCGCTTCCAGCACCAGCGCCCCTGTTTCCAGCGCCCGGGCAGTCGTCTAATCCCC
>JANNVM010000480.1:0-8175 GCA_031414455.1 Verrucomicrobiota bacterium | reverse complement strand
AGAACGAAGCGGCGCGCGCGCTCTTCAAATTCTGGCAGCGCAGCGCGCGACTGAATGGCGACATCCCCGGCGGTTTGCTCGCCAGGCTGCATGACAAGGTGAAGGAATTCATCCGCAACAACACCGGCGACGCCTCCGGCGATCCTTATGCGAAGAAGATGGCCCCGCTGGAGCCGCGTTTCGGCCCGGCGGGCGACTGGAAGCCGGCGGAGGTCGTCGCGCTGCTCGATGACATCGCCGCCGTCACCACCATTCCGCTGAAGACAACGCTGCTGCACCACGGCGAGCACACGCTGCGGCACGGCCAGCCGTTGCCCGCGGTGCTGGAGAAAGCCGACTGGGGCGAGCCGCTCGCTGGCGGCCTGCGCATGGCCTTTCTGCTGGAGCCGCGCGCGGCGGAATATCACCTCGGCACCGAAGTGAAGGCACGCATTCTCCTGCACAACTCCGGCAAGGAAGCGGTCGCCTTCATTACTGGCAGTTTCCACCAGCCAGGGCACAAAGCCCAGCTCGCCGATGGCAGCGAACTCAAACTCGATGCCACCGACTGGCTCACGCGGAGCGTGCCGCAAGCCTGGCGTCTCGCGCCCGGCGAATACATTGAAGTGAACACGCCCGGCCTCGGCATTGGCGCACACGACAAGGAGCGCGCCGAGTGGTCGGATGTGCGCGCAGGCTCGTGGATTCTCTGCAAGGAGGGCGATGAAGTCACCCTCCTGCCCGGCGCGGTGATGCTGACATCCAAAGAAACTCCGATCGATCCCGACTGGTGGCTGAAGTTCATCACCGAACGCCTCGAACGCGAAGCTCCCGTGCCGCTCGACACGACGGAGCGCGAACACCTGCTCTACCGCGTGGTGCGCGAACTCTTCGGGACCGCGCCCAGCACCACCGAAGGCGATGCCTTCGCCGCCGACAAATCGCCGGACGCTCTCAAAAACCTCGCCGTCCTGCTAACGAAGCACCAATACGGCACGCGCTGCGAAGGCTCCATCAGCGCCGGCGAGACGAAATTCCGCGTCCTCCCGCCCGACCCCGACGCCGACAAGAAACCGCGCGTGGCCATGAATCCCGGACGCTATACGCTCGGCGGATCCACCACGCTCGTCGTCACCCGCCGGCCCGATGGCAGGCGCATCGTCAACGAAGCGCACCTTTCCTACAATTCGCCGCCCGGAGAGGGTATTCCCGCACCGCATCATAAAATCGAACTCCCCGATGGCTACGACACCTGGGCCGCCGCGTGCGTGCGCGGCGAGACGGTGCTTTGGCTCGCGCAAAAAGGTCGGCTGCTCAAAATTGATTTCACCAACTTCGGGAAGATCCAGGAGACCCGCTACGAAGGCGACAAAACCGCCACCGCGCCCATCCCCGCCGACATCCGCGAAGCCCTCCGCGCCGCGCTTACCGTGCCCGATGCGCCAAAGCAGCAGCAGGAGGAGCAGTTAAGGCCGACCGCACCGCAGTGAGCGGCGCTGGCCGGGTGCTCATTGAGGTGCGTTGGCGGCGGGTGGGGTCGTGAAGAGGGAGTCCGGCATGGAGTGGTTGCGCTGTGGCTTCTCGAAAGCAAAGCGGATGGTGCCCCCATTGGGAAGTTCTACGAGGACTTCGCTCACTTCGAGGGTATCGGCGGCGATGGTATTGGTGATCCTGACCGGGCCGCGACCGCGAGCGCCCGGCTTTCGGGTGAGCACGACCGAGTAGGCAGTTTTCTGGCGCGAGACGGTGGCATTGTAGATGGCTTCCTCTTCGGTGAGTTGGCCCTGGAGGAGGTTGAGCAGGGAGCGGAAGGGCTTTCCGGCGTTGTCGCCGGTGAGGGATTTTTCGCTGAGGCGCTTGCCGGCTTTTTGCAGAAAGAGGCGGTCGCCGACGGCGAGGACATATTCGCCGGCGGGCTGGGTGAAATCGAGCCGGATCTGCCCTGGTGCAGCGTAGGCGACGGAACCGGTGCTGATGAAAGGCTGCTTCATGCCGGGCATGGAGACGGTCTGGGTGAAGGTGGCGGACCACCTGTTGGTTTGCTGCTGCTTTTTGAGGAACTGGCCGCGGAGTTCGGCTGTTTTTGCGGGTTCCAGTTGTTGCGCGCGGGCGGGGTCGATTAGCAGGAGCGGAAGCAGAAGGAGAAGGCGTCGCGTCATGGCGGAGAGGTCCGGCGGGGGCTGCGGCTGTCAAGGAGGCGGGCGAGCACGGGCAGCAGAAAAAGGCAGGAGATAATGGCGGAGATGAGGCCGAGGTCCATGACGAGACCGAAGTTTTGCAGCAGCGGCTGACCGGTGAGCATGGGCGCGCCAAAGCCGATGGCGGATGCGAGGCCAGTGAGCAAAATGGGCGCGCCGATGTGCGCGTAGAGCCGGCGGAAGTCGCGCGCGTCGTGCTGTATAGCCATGAGTACATGCAGGCTGTAGTCCACTACGAGTCCGCAGAGCAGCGGCAGGCAGAGGAGCGAGAGGGGATTGAGCCGCGTGCCAGTGAGGGAAAGCAGCGCGGCGAGAATGAGCAACGCGAGAGCGAGGGCAGCGACATTGAGCAGCACCTGACGCACGGATCGCTGCGCGGCGTAGCAGAGGAGGAGAATGGCGGCGGCGACTCCGATGCCGAGCCGCTGGAGGTCGCCGGCGGAGCGGTCGTTGATTTCCTCGCGCAGACTAACCCAACTCACAGGCAGCACTTCTGCGCCGGGAATGGTGAGGCCGGCGGCGGGCAAGGGCGCGGCAGCGGCGCCCGGGATGCGCACCACGGCGCGACAGCCGGCGGCGTCCTCGCGCTGGAGCCTGGCAAGCATGGGCGCGATGTCGGCAAAGGCCCCGGGCTGTGCGGCGGCGGCGTTTGTCAGGGCGGCGCAGAAGGCGAGCGTGCTGCGGCTCCATTCTTCGCCGAGTTCGGCGGCGTCGAAGGCGGCGCGGAGTTGCCGGTCAATGTCTGCGGGCCAGTGCGCGAGGTTCTCCTGCTGATGCTGCGGCGCGGGAATGAGCGCGGTGGTGGCGGAGACGGCTTCCCTGGGAAAGCGGCGGCGCAATTCCCCGGCGGCGCGATGCACGGCGTCCCATGCGGGGGCCTGCACGAGGAAGATGGCATCACTGGCGCTGCGGTCCGTGCCGGTGAGGATTTCCTGACCGCGAAAGGCGCGGCTTTCCCGGGGCTGGAGCACGCTGATGTTCGCGGTGTAGTGTGCAGCGGGATCGCGCAGCACGCGCCAGCCGCAGACGATCGCCAGCACGACGGTGATGAGAAGCAGCGCGCGCCCGCGGCGGTCCATGAAGTCGGCCAGGCGGTCGCTCGCGCGTTGAAGGAAGGGCAGCGTCTGCGGCGGACGGCGCAGCCACACCGCCGGCAGCAGCCATGTGGCAAACCACGCCGCGGCGAGCAGTCCGCAGGCGACGAGCACCGCCAGTTGCCGCAGGCCGGGCAGCGACGAAAAAGCGAGCACGAGAAAGGCGGCGGCGGTGGTGGCGGCGCTGAACCAAATGCCGTGCCGCAGCCGGTGCCAGAGCGCGGCTTCACTGCGAAAACCGGCGGCGAAGTGGTGATAGACGAGGATGCTGTAGTCCATGCTGATGCCGAGCAGGATGCAGGCAAAGCCGATGCTGATGACATTGAGCGAACCGATGCCGAGCCTTGCTCCGACAAGGGCGAGCGCCAGTGCGAGCGACTGGCCGAGGAGGATCCAGAGTAGCGGGCGAAAGGCGCGGTAGAAGAGCCAGAAGGCCGCACCTGCGAGGGTGACGGCCACGGTAATCATGAGCCGCATGTCGCGCTGCATTTGCTGCGAGATTTCCGCGGTGAAGGCGGGGCGTCCGGTGAGGAGGAGGCGCGACCCGGCTGGCAGGACGGCGGCCACTTTCGCCTGCACGGCGGCGCAGAAGTCCACGCAGTCCTGGAACTCCGTGAGCGGCCTGACAGATGTGATGGCGAGCGCGGCGGGCGGTGACGGCTCTTCCGCCGCGCCGTCGTCGGGAGAGGCGAGGAGGCCGAGGGGATCGAACTGCCGCAGCGCGAGTTCCTCGGCATCCAGCGCGCCGGAAAGGAGTTCCGGCAGGGCGGCGAGCTTGGCGTTCACGTTCTCCGGCGTCAGTTGCGCGGTGAGTTTTTGGAAATCGGCAGGCGGGAGATTCCATGCCGCCCATGCGGCCAGGGAGGGGGCGTGTGTGGTCCATTCCTCGCCAGGCACAGCCACGCTTTCCACTCCATTGAGCGCGGCGAGCGCGGGGCGCAGTATCGCGAGAGATGCTTCGCGCTCCTCCACAGGCATGGTGGTATCGGCCACGAGGATGACTTCGCGATCACTGGCAAACTGGCGGGAGAATCCATCCAATCCGCGCACGCTGGGCATGTCCTGCGGCAGGAGCGCGAGCAGTTCGGTCTCCAGGCGGATGGTTTTCCCCGACCACGCAGCGGCGGCGAGCAACAGCACGGCCACGAGAATGCGCGGCCACCATTTCGGCAACGGAGGAGGGCTGGCAGGCGCGGCGGGCATGGGCGGAAATCAGGCGGACAGATGGCCTTCGATCTCCACCAGCAGGTCCGCGCGGCAGATGTCGGCGTGCAGAAACAGGGAGGACGCCATGTCGTCAGGATAAGCAGCGGAGAAAGCGGCGACGGCGGGTGCGAGATGCTCCGGGTGGCGCAGGAAAACTTTCCACGCCGCGCGGCGTTGCGGCGGCACGGCCATCTCCGCGCACAGCGCAGCGAGGTTTTCCAGGGTGACGCTCAACTGCGTGGCGATGTCGTCGCCCACGGTGCGGCAGCCGCGGATGCTGGCAGTGCCTGACAAGTGCCAGACGGTGCCGGCGGCGATGGTGAACCGGCTGCCACGGGCAAACGCCGGCGGGATGAGGCCATACTCGCGCGGATAGGCGATGGAGGATTCCTGGAGCGGGTTGTCAAAATGCACCGCCGGCTCGCGGGCGGCGGAGAAGGCGAGCGCGAGTGCTCCGCTCTGCGTGCCGAGTGCAGAGGCTGCCGGCAGGCGGCGGCTGAGGTCTGCTCCCCAGTGCGCGCTCAGCAGGCGGTGCCGCCCGGCATTGAAAGCGCGGTAATTTTCCACGCCAGCAACGTGCCCGTTGATGTGCGGCACGAGATTCCAGATGCGGTGCAGATGCCAGCCGGTTGTGCAGTCGAGCAGCCGGGCGTAGAGGTCGCAGGTGGCGTCATCCAACGAAGTGAACCCGGGACTCAAGAGCACGCCGGCCAGCGTATCCGCACCGGCAAGCAGCGCGCCGCCGTCCACGGGCGTGATGGTATCGCCGTGCGCCAGCGCGTCCGTGGCGGCGCCGCGCAGCCAAGGGATGTGGCACTGGAAGATGAGCGCATCGTCTTCGATGAAGCAGCCGGTGTCGGGACCGGGGCGAAAGAGGAGGTAAGCCGGACAGGAACTCATCGGCTAGACTTTTTCAGTTGGGACCGGCATCAGCGGCGCGGGCGCGGGTTCCATTTTTCCGGCGCGGAGAGGCGCGCGCAGTTTGGCGCGGAAGGTCCGCCACT
This sequence comes from Verrucomicrobiota bacterium, assembly GCA_031414455.1. GTDB lineage: Bacteria > Verrucomicrobiota > Verrucomicrobiia > Verrucomicrobiales > V1-33 > V1-33. The sequence goes on along the minus strand of JANNVM010000480.1, from coordinate 2,694 downwards.
CGCAGCGCATCCAGATTCTAAAGCCGAGGAAGATGAGCTTCAGCGTGCGGGGCTTGGGCGAGAAGGCCTCGGGGAAGATGAAGTGTGTGTCGAGATTCCGCTCGCCGTAGATGCCATACTGCCGGCGCTTTTGCGCGAGGGTGGCCAGCCGCTGATTGTAGCGCCGCATGAGCCAGCCGATGAAGCTGCCGATGCGACCGTGGTAGGGCATGTGCGCCATTTCCGACGCGTGGTCTTCGTAAATGAGGCGCACGGGGCCGACGAAGTAAAAGCCCACATCCATGAGCGTGGCGGCGGCCATGAGTTCGGCATCGCCTATATAATAGTACTTGTCCTTGTAGAGCGCCTCGAACCAGCGGCGGAAACAGGTCTGGTAGCCCGCGTCGTAGTCGCGCGCACGGGTGCGCACGTCCTGGCCCTTCAGTGAATCAATGACGATCTGCGAGACGGCATAGACGGAGTTGCCGATGAAATCTATGCCGTGGCTGTAGAGCGGGTCCATAAAGCCCGCGGCATCGCCCACCGCCGCCCACGAGCCGCCCATGATTTCCGTGCTGCGGTAGGCGAGCTGGGAATAGGCGCGCGCGTCCTGCTCCACGGCCTCCGCATTCTTCATGAGATACTTCCCTACCGGATGCCCGCGCAGCACAGCCAGCAGCCGCTCTGTTATAGAACCACCGGCGGGCATTTGGAAAATGCGGCGGTCCCAGGTGATGCCCACACTGACTTCGCCGCCGCGCAGGGGAATGATCCACGCCCACCAGCCGTAGCCGGTGAGGTGATTGGTGGCCGTGCCGCGCTGGCCCCAGACGCGCTGCGCCATTTTCGGATAGCGCGCGATGAGCGCCTCGGAGTCGAGGTCCTGGAGATTGCGAAAGCGCGCCCAGATGGAGGAGGTGGGATGCTCACCCATGATCTCCAGCGTGCCGCGCTGGCGGGCCAGCATGGCGGCCTTGCCCGTGGCATCAATGAGCCAGCGGCAGCGCACGGTGACTGTGCTGCCATCGCCGCGCGAGACGGTAATCGTGGCAGAATCCTCCGCGCTCACATCCGTGCTGCGCACCGTGGCGGGACGCCAGAGTTCGCAGCCGGCTTCCTGCGCGAGTTGGAGCACATGCGGATCAAGCGTGGAGCGGTCGAGCTGCCACGCGGGAAGATTCGTATTCGCCTTCGGTCCCATCTCCGCGCAGCGGCCCACGCAATCATTCTCCGGCGTGGTGAACCAGAAGCGCAGCCCGTTCTTGGCGATCTGTTCGCGGCCCAGCCACAGCCCGAGGCGGAGGATGCGGGAAAGGAAATGCCCGGCGATTTCCGAAGTGCTCTCGCCGACTTTGAAATCGAACTTGGTGCCGCGCTCAATGATAAGCACCCGCGCGCCCGGCAGCGCGCGCTTAAGCAGCAGCCCCATGCTGGCCCCGGCAAGCGCCGCGCCGACAATGACGACATCGTAATGTTCGAGTTCCATGCCTCCTCCTTGCCCCCGTGCCGCGGGATGACAAGCAGGCGGAGGCGGAGTTTTCAGAGTTCAGCGGGACACCCGCCGCGGACATTTGAAAAGGCCAGGCCGCGGACGACTTCGCTGCGACTCCGCGGTCTGACGGCAAATAAGAAAGCCGTGCATACTGATGGCGTGTTGGCTAAAGCTGGTCCAGCCTTCTCAATACCATGCTCACAACCCGTTCACGATTTGCTGCGGTTCCACTGTTGATCGGCTGTGGATTATTTAATGTGCAGGCAGGGGAGTTTTCGGCCTCGTCTGTGGGTGCCATTGAGGGATCTGGTTTCTTGTCATTGGAAGTCCTCCGCAACGGTGACCTTTCCGCTCCGGCCTCGCTGCCGTGGCGATTGCTGCCCGGCACCGCCACTTCCCCCGCTGATTACTCCGGCCCCCTGAGCGGGCAGATGGATTTTGCGCCGAGAGAAGGTTCCCGGGTGCTCCAGGTTCCGCTGACACCGGATGCGCTCGAGGAGCCGGACGAACAGTTCATCGTCTGGCTGCGTCCTGGCGCGGGGGATGCCCTGACCGCTCCGTGGGGGCCGGTAAAGCCTCTGCCCGAAGCGCCGCTCTCCGAGTGGGGGTGGGCCGTGGGAGCGAATTTGGTCGCTGCCGCCGAGCCGTCAGGGGCATTGGCGGTATGGCGGCGCGAGGTCTTCGGGGACCAAGCGGCGACGGCGTTGCCCGCACCAGTCCTGCCGGAGCTTCAGGCGTGGAGTGGCATGCGGCACCTGGTCGTGGACGGTTTCACGCTCGCCGGTATCGCCCAGGGAACCAATTCTTTCGGTGCCTTTCGTCCGCATCTCGTCATCACTGAGTATTCAGAAGCGACCGGCCAATGGAGTGCGGTGCAGGCATTCCTCATAGAAAACGGGGCCACTTCGGGGTACTACAAACTCTCTCTCGCGCTGTCGGGTGATCGCCTCGCGCTCGGGGCCGGGGGGAGGTTCAGCGAGCAGGGGGCCGTGGATATTTACCGCCGTCAGGAAGGAGTGTGGGCGCTTGAGTCCACAATCCTCAGCGACGGCATCCCCTCCGCTGGCGTCAATTTCGGATACCGGGTGGAACTGACGGGGACGGCATTAGTGGTATCGAGAAAGTATGGCAGCGCCCACTTCCTTTTCACGAAGTCCGCCGCCGGGCCGTGGCAGTTTGAGGCGGAGCTTCCCGATGGTGCGGCGGGTGCCTTCGATGGCCAG
>JANNVM010000479.1:0-7571 GCA_031414455.1 Verrucomicrobiota bacterium | reverse complement strand
ATGAGATCATTCTTCACAAGGCGGACGGCTCGGGTATCCTCGCGCGGCTGGCGGGCGATTCGCCGCGGCTGGAGTCGGTGGTGTTTTCCAAAGACGGGACGCTGCTCGCGGCCTGTGGCGGGGCACCGTCAGAGTTCGGTGAGGTCCAGGTCTGGGACGTCGCGAAACGCGAGCTTGTCCGCTCTATCAAAGCATCGAACGATAGCTTCTTTGGCGCGGCCATTTCTCCTGACAGCCAGCGTATCGCTGTGGGTTGTGCCGACAAACTGGTGCGCGTCTTCACTATCGCGGACGGCAAAGAAGTGATGCGCTGCGACAATCACCTCGACTGGGTCTTCGGCACCGCCTTTACGAACGACAGTCAACGGCTCGCCACGGTAAGCCGCGACAAAGCCGCCAAGCTCATCAATACCGTGAATGGGCAGCTCATTGACGACATCAACCGTTCGCGCGATCCGCTGCTTTGTCTCGCTCGGCATCCGAAGGACGACCTCGTGGCCACCGGCGGCACGGAAGGGAAAATCCGTCTCTTTAAGATGGAGCCGCGGGGCGGACGGCTCAGTGAGGGCGACGATAAAGAGAACAGTTTCGTGCGTGAGTTCGAGCACATGGCGTCACCAGTCCATGCCATCGCCTTCAGCCCGGACGGCGCATTCGTCGCGTGCGGCGGCGAGTCCGGAGAAGTCAGGATATTTAAGACCGAAAACGGTCAGCGCATCGTGCAGATCAAAGGTGACCGCGGCCCGGTGTTCGCCGTGGCATTCACCGCGGACGGAAAGCAACTCGCCGTGAGCGGCTACGATGGGCGCATCCGCCTGCACGAGCCGGAGAAGGGGGCGATGGTGAAGGAGTTCGACAGTGTGCCAAAGGAGTGAATTCGTCAGGCGGGCGGTGACGGACTCTTCAAACCGCGCCTCGCATCGAGGAGAACCGCGGCGAGAATAACAGAAGCCATGACCATCGGGTAGAGATAGGGATTGGCATTCACCATGACGAGGCCGCTTCCGATGCACTGCATGAGGAGTGCGCCAAAGACTGCGCCGGGAAAGACGCCGCCGCGCCCGCCGAAGAGACTCGTGCCGCCGAGCACGGCGGCGGCGATGGCGGTGAACTCGCGGTTCTCGCCGAACGTCGGCGATACCGCGCCGAGCTGGCCGAGCGTGAGCAGCGCCGCGAGCGCGGCGCACACGCCGCAGACGAGATAGACGGAAAACGTGAGCCGCCGCGACGGCAGGCCGGCGTATTCCGCGATGCGTTTGCCGGCGCCGACGGCATACAGATGCCGGCCATAAACGGTGCGCCGCAGGGTGACTTCCGCGAGCAGCACGACGACGACTGCGATGCTGATGGCGACGGCGGGCCTGCCGAGCGCGAGCCAGGTGTCCGGCAAATTCATGGCGCGCGTTTCGGTGATGCTCAGCGCGAGGCCGCGTCCCAGATAGAGTGTGGCCAGGGTGACGATGAACGGCAGCACGCGCAGCCACACGACAGCCGCGGCATTGCATGCGCCGCACAGCGCGCCGCAGCCGAGCATGGCGGCAGCGCACAGCGGCAGCGGCTGACCGGAGAGCGCGAGTTTCCCGGCGACCGCCGCGCAAAGGAACATCATCGCGCCGAGCGAGAGGTCCACGCCGGCGGTGAGCAGCACGAAGGTCATGCCCGTGGCGGCGACGATGGCGGAGGCGGACTGCGTGCCGAGGTTCGCCAGATTGCTCCACGAAACGAAGCGCGGCTCCAGCAGCCCGAACACCAGCACGGCCAGCGCGAGCAACAGCAACGAAGCGTGATCGAGCAGACGTTTCATCGCGCCTTGGTCCTCCAGGTATCGAGCGCCGCCACCGCGAGGATGACGCCGCCTTTGACCATCATGATTTTGAAATGCGAAAGCCCGCGCAGGTTCAGTGCATTGTCGAGCACCGCAAAGAACAGCGCGCCGCCAAGCACCCACAGCACATGCCCGCGACCCCCGTGCAGACTCACGCCGCCGAGCACCGCCGCGCCGATGACATCGAGGAGCATCCGTTGCCCGAGCACCGGCGATCCTGTTTCCAGCCGCGCCGTCAGGATCACCGCCGCCGCCGCCGCCAGCAATCCGCTGGCCACATAACTGCGCACGCGCACCCACGGCACCGGCAGCCCGGAAAATCGCGCGGCCTCCGCATTCAATCCCGCCGCGAACAACTGCCGGCCCCACACGCTCCGCCGCAGCAGCACATGCCCGCACGCGCCGCAGACGATGGCGATCCCCGCCGCGAGCGGTATCTCTTTTCCCAGTCGGGTAAAATCTGCAGGGACGCCTCCGATGTTCTTTGATTGCACCGCCCACACCGCGAGCCCGGCGAGAAACATCTGCGTGGTCAGCGTCACCATAAACGGCGGCAGCCGCAGCCACGCCACCGCCGCGCCGTTCGCAAAACCCACCGCCACGCCAACCCCAAGCATCGCCGCGACGCCCGCTGTCGCGGAACCGGTGTCGCGCATCACCGCCGCGCCGGTCACGGAGGCCAGCGCCATCGTCGCCGTCACCGACAGATCAATGCCGCCGGAAATCATCACCGCCATCTGCCCCAGCGCGAGGAGGAACAGCGGAATGGTCGCCGAGCCGATGCTCCGGCAGTTCTCCGCCGACGCGAAATCCTCTGTGATCAGCGCCATCAGAGTGAAAAGAACGCCGCACGCGAACAGCCCGCGCACATGCTCCGGCACGCGAAGCCGCTTCATGGAAAATGCGGCAGCGGATTCGCTCACGGGATCACTTCTTGATTTGAGCGCCCCACATTTTCGACGCCTTCTCCTTCATGTTGCCGCGGTGAATCACAAAGCCCGCATCCTTGATGAGCGTAGGAGGTGACTTGCCCGCCTTCATGTCAACCACGGCCTGCACGCACTGCTGCGCCTCGAAATAAACATCCTGCACGCCGGTCGCATCCAGATAGCCTTCCTCCAACATCCGCCATGCCGTCGCGTCGCCGTCGAAGCCTCCCAGGATGACGTGGCCTGGCTCACCTGTTTTGTGATATTTGCCGGCGGCTTTGAGCGCGGAGACGATGCTGGGCAGCAGGAAGTCCGACGACGTGAAGAGAAAGCTGATGTCCGGATTCGCCTGAAGCGCGTTGGTCACGCCGGCCTGGGATTTCTCCTGATTCCACTCGCTGGGCACGCGCGCGACGACTTCCACCACGCCCTCGCCGGCTTCTTTGACGGCGGCCTCAAATCCATCGCGCCGCCCGATGGCGTTCATGTCCGCGAGGTCGCCCATGATGACCATCGCCTTGTGCTTCTGGCCCGACTTCTTCGCCTCCACTAGCATGTAGAGCACCGTCTCTTTGGTGAGCGCGAAATTGTCCGCCACCACCGCCACGGACTTCGCCTCGCTCTGCGCGGACGGGCGATTGAATAGCGCGATGGGAATGCCGGCATCGTTCGCGGCTTTGATCATCGGCAGACAAGTCTGCGCGTCCTTCGGCACAAGGATGATGCCATCCACTTTGCGCGTGATGAAGTTCTGCACTTGCTCGAGCTGGCGATTGGCATCGCCGTCGGCCACGGCCTCCACGGCTTCATAGCCGGCCTTGGCGCACTCGGCTTTAATGGCATCGAAGCCCGCGACCCAGAACTCGGTCTGGAGCGTTTCAAACGCGACGCCGATCTTCGGCTTCTTCCGGCCGGAGTCGGAACAGGCAGCCAGCAAAAGCAGTGGCAGGACAAGGAGGGTGTGTAGTCGTTTCATGGAGGTGGATGGTAGAGAATCGGTGATCAGTCGGACAACAACGTTCGCATGTAGGCCACACTTCGTTTCGTCCACTCCGCTTCGCGGACGATGGTTTCCTCCAGCGTATCCGCGGGCGGGGTCCAGAGTTCGATGATGGCATTCGGATCGCGCCCGGCAGCGCGGATCGTGTCAAGCAGCCACGGAATATCCAGCCGTCCCTCGCCCGCCGGGCAGCCCTCTATTACAAAGCCCATCTGCGACGGCACGCGGCGGATGGTGAAGTCCTTCACATGCAAACTCAGCACATACGGCGCGAGCGTTTCCACAACATGCTGCGGTCCTTCGAGCGCGCCAAATGAGTTCACGGTATCCAGCGTGATGCCGACTCTGTCCGCGCCGATGGCTTCAATGATTTCCATCAGCGTCTTTGCCGGAAAACGGTCGTGATTTTCCAGCGCGATCCTCATGTCCGCGGGCATCAGTGCAGACGTTTGCCGCAGCCAATTGATAACCTCCCCGGGAGTCGGCTCGTGCCCGTTACCGTCAACCACCAGGCGAAGAAAGTCGCCGCCCAACTTATCGGCCATGCTGATGCGCGAGGCAGTCGCTTCGTCCAGAAGACCGCGCGCTCCAATTTCGATCTCAAAGTCCCGCCGCTCGTGAATCCAGCCGGCCACCGCCATGAAGTCATCCCATTCCAGGGCCACGTTCTCACACAACTGCACTACCTTCACGCCCAGTTCCTCCGCCCGCTGGCACAGGTCCATCGCCGACATCCGCCGCGCCGGCATTTGCCCGGGAACGCCGCAGGCCCAGGTGTAAGTGTAGCTGCCGATGCCGAGTTTCATATTGCTGCGCATTCAAAAGTCGAAACCGCCCATCCGGGAAAGCCCCATCGGGGCGACGCATACCAGCCCGGGGCCAGTGAGGCACGAGCGCAGCCCCGGGTATTCCAAGGGAAGTCTCCAAGCCCTGTAGGGGCGGGACAAATTGTTTCCGACACAGTGGAGGACATGGGCAAAGTTCAGTTTGGACTCACCGCCGGCTTCTCGCCCGTCGTGATCGCTTTGCACTGCTCCAGGACGCTCTCCGGGGTGAAAACATCCTTCCAGTTCCCGCGCAGCAACACCTCCGCGCCATACTCCGCGATGAGCTTCGCGCCGTCGCTGAATGGAAAGTCCACGCGCTCGAAAGCGATACCCAGCGGCACCTTGATGTGGCCGTAGAGGAAATCCTCCGCCGCCGCACGCGGCACGCCGCGGGCCACCACTTCCTCCAGCGCGACGCGCAGTGTGCGAATGAGCGCGATGCCCACGGTCTCCGCCATTGCCGGCTCCAGCAGGGCCATCTGCGCGACGGTGATGCGATGCGCGCGCGTCACCGGCGCGTAGAAGTCGCGCGCCAGTTGCTCGCCGCGGGCGTAGTCGCTCTCCGGCCCCTGCATGAGCGCGCAGACGATGGCCTGCCGCGCTGTGGTGCCGCCAAAAAAGTCATTCCGCTCGGCTTCGGTTTCAAAGTGATCGAAGACGCTCGGATGGCACGGATGGCTGACGAAATAGGAAATGTCCGCGCGCTCCGGCAGCTCCCCCGCATGGGCCGCCGCCGGGTCGAGCGTCAACACCATGCAGCCGGCTTTCACCTGCGGCGCCAATTGATGCGCCACGCCGCCGAGCACGCGATCCGGCAGCGCGAGGATCATGACATCCGCATCCGGCACGGCCTCAGCCACGGGTGCCGGCGACAGCCCGCGCTGGGAAAGTTGCGCCAGGCCGCGCTCGCCCGTTTCCACACAGCGCAGCGTGTAGGCGGGATGGTCCTTGAGGTGATCAATAATGCGGCAGCCCATTTTGCCGCCGGCGCCGATGAGGGCGATGGTTGTTTTCATAAGAGGGAAATAGATTGGCCGCTGGCCGCCGATTCATACGCCGCGAACACCAACTCCAGCGTGCGCAGATTATCCGCCGCCGTTGTTTCCGCCGCGCCTTCTCCGCGCAGGGTGGCGAGCAGATTTCGATGACACTCTACGATGCTCGCGTGGACGAGGGCATACGCGGGATCGGCCCAGGCATAGACGGGCGGCGAGACATCGCGCACTTCCGTGCCGCGCGCGGTGGTGATGCGAAGCTGACAGCCGCGCGTGATTTCAGCGGAGCCGGCGCTGGCTTCCACGAAGACGAAGGTCTCAGGGAATTTCTCGTGCTCCGTGCGGCTGGCGTAGCTCATGTTGGTCACAACGGTACAGTCGCGGTGTGTGGTCATTATGGTGGCGACGTCTTCGCCGCGAATGTTCTCATTGACGCGCCGCGTGGTGGCGTAGAGGCGCTGGCATTCGCCAAAGAGAAGCCGCGCGCAGTCCAGCAGATGAGTCCCGATGTCGGCGATGATGAACTGCTCCTGCTCTGCGAGGAACGGCTGATTGTCGAAGACGGGAAAGCTGGTCACGAAATCAATGCGTGCGCGAAACGGAGTGCCGATCGCACCGCTCTCCAGCACGGCTTTCAGAGCGCGCATCGGCGACTGCCAGCGCCAGTTCTCGTGAATGAGCAGCGGCACGCCGGCGCGCTCGCACGCCGCGGCCATGGCGCGGGCGTCGGCCAGCGTCGGCGCCATCGGCTTTTGGCAAATGACCGGCACGCCGTGCGCGGCGGCCAGTTCCACAAACTGCCGGTGCGTGCCCGGGTCCGTGATGATGTCCACGAAGTCCAGCCGCTCATGCTTCAGCAACTCCGCCGCATCGTCATACACCGCCGGCACGCTGAACTCCGCCGCCAGCGCCACCGCCTTGCTGCGCGTGCGATTGCACAGCGCCACGCATTCCACGCCCGGCAGTTCCCGCCATGCGGCGAGCTGATAGCGGGCCCAGAATCCGGTGCCGAGAATGGCGAAACGCAGAGGATTCATGGTTTGACCAGCGGCCTCCAACTGGCGCGGCTGCCATCAATGGCCATCTGAAATCGCAGCGGCTCAATGACACGCGCGCCGCTGCCGTCGGGCTTGATGAGCCACACCGGACGTTTGTCGGCTGGTTTCTAGCGATAGATTTTTTCCATGCGGTCCGGCTTGCTCCAGTAACGCTCGTCCGTCAGGCGAAAGGCGATCCATGCGCCGTCCGGCGACCACGCAGAGGGCGTGCTGACGCTGGTGCCGCCGAACTTCGTCAACTGCCGCGCGCCGGTGCCGTCCGCATTGATGATGAATAGTTCCAGTGACTCGCCGCCAGGCCAGGAATAGATGATCTGCTTACCATCGGGCGACCAGTTGGGAAACGTCGCGCCCATTTTGCTGCTGCTCCCGACGACGCGGCGTTTGTTTTCGCCGTTCCAGTCCATCACATAAACGGTGACGCCACCCTCGGGTGGATGGCCGGTGTAGGTGATGAACTTTCCATCCGGAGAGAGCGTCGGGTCGTGGCCTTCGCCGAGGATTTTCAAGTCACTGCCGTCCGCCTTGATGCTCGCCATCTCCGGCTTCGCACCGTGCAGTCCGAAGACGATGCGCTCGCCGTCCGGGGTCACCTGCCAGCTCGGCATGTAGCTCGTCGTCTGCGTGGTCACGAGCGCGCGCGGATTGCCGCCATCGGCGTCCATCACCCAGAGGTGCTTGATGTTGTCAGGGCCGGCGTCGCGTGTGAAGGCGATGCGCTTCCCGTCCGGCGACCAGCATGGGTAGCGGTCCTCTGTTTGCGGCGACCGCGAGACATTCGTCATATCGCCGCTGACGGGATCGGCGATGAATACTTCGGTGTCCCCGGTCCGCACCGAGGTGACGAGCAGTTTCTGCCCGCTGAGGTCGCCGGCGAAGGATGTGGAGGCTGTGAGGAGGAGAAGGTGAGTAATTGTTTTCACGGTGGATCGCTGCT
>JANNVM010000478.1:0-2425 GCA_031414455.1 Verrucomicrobiota bacterium | reverse complement strand
CCGTGTTGCACGGCCGCGGCATTTTCCATCCGGGCGATGCGTTCATCGAACAGCCCCTGAGTTCCCAGCCCGTCGAGGGACGCGACATAGCCGGCGGCACTGTCCCGCTGCAGCTTGTTCAACAGCGCGAAGCATTTGATGAGAAATCCGTCCACCCCGCCGTCCGATTTGCGGATCGCTTCGTACGTTTCAAGATCTCCCACTTTGGCCCCCACCATGAATTTGAAGTCCTGCGCGCTGAGGTCGGATCCAGCGGGACCATAGCCGTTAAACAGCGCAAGGTTCAGGCGGGCCTTTGACCCGATGAAATGCTCGTAGGTAAGGAGGCTGGGGTCGGACTTGAAATCCACGGGAGTGGTGGCGAGAACATTATTCCGGACTCCCTCATCCATCATCAACCGTCCGAGGGCACCGCGGATCGCGGCCTTGCCGGCCTTCTTCATGATCTTGTCGTCGTGAGCAGAAATGAAGTCTCCAAAAACCGCACGGCACTTCTCGCGTGCGGCAGCGGCTTCCTGATTGGCGGGGCGCACGCGCAAATCACCGCTTTCGCTTAGAAGTGCGAATTCGTGGTAGAGTCCCCACTCAAATCCCTCTTTCGAGACTTCCGCGCTTCTCTGGAGGAGCCGCCCGTGTACCTGCCCGCGCAGTTCCAAGTCGTTGATGCCTGTGTTGAATCCGTCGAAGGCAGGCAAGAATGCACCCTCCAGGACCCATTTGAGCAGCAGCAGACTCCGCCCCATCCCGGCATCGCCAATCGGATCGTCTCCGAAAGGCGGCGGCTTTTCAAGGGACATGACGGCGAACAGGAAGTGTTCCCGTCGGAACGGGAAGAACGACACGTCGGAAAGCACTTCCCGAATCACTTCCGTGGTGGTCACGGATTTGGTTAGCACATACGAGACGATTTGACCCGGGGTCAGCGGGAAATTGAGAGGATTCCTGTCCGGCGGTTCGTCAAAGAGCGCGAGACCTTTCTTCATCATCAAGGTTCCGTCCTCCCTTCCCACGAAGCTCCCGTCTGCGCTGGACCATGCAGATGCCGAGTTCCCGATGCGCGGCCACAGCACCACCGGTGGATTGCCGGCTGTCGCTGGCGACTGCACAGGGGGTTTGAATCCCCAGTGAGTAACGGTGCCCAGATAGGCCTGAAAGGCAGGCGCGTCCCGGAAGTCGGGGATCTCTCCAAGGTCTTCAAAAACGCCGGTGGTCGCGTTTTGCTGATACCCGTGCGGTGTCCGGAAATACCAGTCACCCTGCATGACTCTGGCTGAATGAGCGATGCCCGGGAAGGCCGCCACATGAGCGGCGTTCGCAGGGCTGAGCGCGTCATCCGCGCTCTTGAAGGAGGGAAAGAACAACTCGTAGTCGTTGTCGCTCTTCCCTTTGACATACGCTCCGTTGCAGACGGAAGCGGGGCCTTTCCAGAGGCAGGCGCCGGTGCCCTGCTCCAGGATCAAGACATCGTCCAACGAGATGACGAACCGGTTGAAAAGTGCGGACACCCGGTCGGTGGAAGGATTCGAGTTGCCCGTGGAAGCAAACTTAAACCCAAGGCGAACGGCGTCACGCACACTCCCTGCCTCGTCTTCGGTTAGTCCGGCTTTCTTCTCAACGGGTTTCGATCCGGTGGCGGCGGCGGTCGTACCGGAGGGAGTTTGTCCGACGACGACTTGAGATCTTCCGTTCGCGGTGGCGGTGGGGGCAGTACGCCCGGTCAATTTGCGGAACAGCCGTTTGTCCAGATCCTTGCATGGGTCCGCGGACCCGCCGGCTGCGGCGTCAGGCGGGCCGTCGTCAATCAAGGTTGGAGAGGGATCCTGCGCAACGTCTTCGACGGGTTCCTTGTCGGCCTCCACCATATCGAGCGAGATGGTATCGGCCTTTTCGTCAAAGAAATTGTCGGCGGCGAGGTCCGCGCGGCGGCAGCCGGGGACGCTGCCGGCGATGACGGCGACGGGGGTGGTCATGGCCGCGATGGAGGCTTCGGGGAGCGCGATCAGTTGGTCCCAGTTCAGTTTCAGCGTGACATCCTCACCGGTATTCGTGCCGCAGGTGTGGAAGAAGCAGCGGACCTGGCCGTTGCCTCTAAAATATTCCACCCGGAACCGGACGGAGTCGCCCAGAGGCCTGACGGTTAGCACGGATTTCTCCGGACGCTCATCGCCCCCGACCCGTTCCCGGTAGATGTCGATTTGGATCTCTCCATCGGCGATGGTGTCGGCGTTGCCGCCGTCATCGCGCACAATGGAACCTTCCAGAGCGCCGATGACGCGGCGCCCGTCCTGATCTACGAGCACAAGCTCTTCATCGGTATTGACTCCCTGGCAGAAAATCCTGGCGTACTCCAGCCCGCCAGTGGGATCGTCATCAAAGGGATTGGGGTCGTCGGGACCATCGCGCGGGGCTCTGGCCGGCGGGGCCG
>JANNVM010000477.1:0-2936 GCA_031414455.1 Verrucomicrobiota bacterium | reverse complement strand
CGCTGCGCGAGTTGTGGATCGCCTCCAGCGTCACGACCGGCGAAGGCAGGGGTGCATCGGTCGTGATGGCGGCCAGTTCCAGCACGCGCATTTCCTCGACTTCCGTGGGATAGTCCACGACGACCTTCATGAGGAACCGGTCCAACTGCGCCTCTGGCAGCGGATAGGTGCCTTCCTGCTCCAGCGGGTTTTGCGTGGCCATGACAAGGAACGGCGTCGGCAGCGGGAATGACTGATCGCCGATGGTCACCTGCTGTTCCTGCATCGCCTCCAGCAGGGCACTCTGCACCTTGGCCGGCGCGCGGTTGATTTCGTCAGCGAGGATAAAGTTAGCGAACACCGGCCCGCGCTTCACGCGGAACTCCGCCGCACGGGGGTCGAAGATTTCCGTGCCCACGATGTCCGCCGGCAGCATATCGGGCGTAAACTGGATGCGGTTGAACTTTGCATCCACCAGCGCCGCGAGGGTTTTCAGTGCGAGCGTTTTCGCGAGGCCCGGCACGCCTTCTAGAAGGATGTGTCCGCGCACGAGCAGCGAAATGAGCAGCCGGTCCACGAGATCATGCTGACCGATGAGCCAGCGCCCGATTTCATTGCGCAGCGGCTGAATCCACTGCGACGCCTCTTTCACCGCCGCAGTGGCGTCGCTGGGAGAGGAATCTGGAAGGGGAGGAAGGGAAGGTGTGGTCATGGTTCAACAAAAAGAGTCAGCCAGCCCGGCGGCTTCGCTTCCGCTGACATCAGTCAGCCCCGGACTCAACTGCCGAAATCAGCGGCACAGACCCCGGAATTTGTTGGCCTTTCCCGTCGCCGCACTTTACCTGAACCGCTGTTGGTTGTATTCCGCGGGGAATATTTCTCTCCATTGTCATGAACAAATCCATTCACCTTCTCTGCACGCTGCTTGCCGTGCTGCCTGTGATTTCCTGCAAGAAATCTCCGGAGAGCGCCTCTGTCACCTCCGGAAGATTCACCATCCTCGGCACGAAGACCGACAATCAGGACCAGGCTCAGGCGAAGGCCAATGCGGAGAATGCGCTGCAACTCCACGCAGATCTCGGGGCGATGGTCGGACTTTACGGCTATAATCCCGCTTCCTGCCTCGACGCCATTCCGGCGGACAAGCGGGGCAAAGTCAGGGTCTTCGGCTTCGATGCCGAGCCAGGCACGGTGAAAGGCATGAAGGAAGGACACATTGAGGGCACCGTGGTGCAGCAGCCGTTCGAGTTCGCCTGGCAAAGCATGAAGACGCTCATGGCCCTGCACAACGGTCAGCCGGTGGATGCAAAGGACGGCATCGTCGCCATTCCTGTGAAGATCGTCACAAAGGACACGCTGGCGGCCCACGAGAAGGAGCAGGCCGCGCTGCTGGCATCCGCGAGTGCCGCCGCCGGAGCGCCCGCCGCCTCCGCCGCGAAATTCGTCTTTATCACGAACGGCCAAAGTTCCTTCTGGGACGCCGCGCGTGCCGGCTGCCGCAAGGCGGAAAAGGACTTCGGTATTACCGTGGAATTCCAAATGCCGCAGGACGGCCCGGACCAGAACCGCATCCTCGAAAGCATCCTCGCCAAAGGCGACTATAAGGGCGTGGCGATTTCCGTGCTCTCACCGGACAGTCAGGGGGACCTCCTGCAGAAAATCGCTGACAAGATGCCGCTCGTGACGCACGACAGCGACGCGCCGAAAAGCGCGCGCAAATATTACCACGGCATCGACAACTATGAAGCCGGCAAGGCGCTGGGCGGATTCATCCGCGAGCGGATGCCGGACGGCGGCAAGCTGATGTTCTTCGTCGGCAACATCGAGTCCCTCAACGCCAGCGAACGCCGCCGCGGACTCATTGATGGACTCAACAAGCCATGACCCCCCTCCTCACCGCCCGCGGGCTGCACAAACATTTCACCGGCGTCCACGCTCTGCAGGATGTCAGTGCGGAGTTCTTTCCTGGCGAAGTCGTCGCCGTGATGGGCGAGAACGGCGCGGGCAAAAGCACGCTGATGAAATGCCTCGCCGGCGTGAATCAGCCGGAGACCGGGACCATCGAATGGGAAGGTCACGCCGTGAGCATGGACAACACCCGCCGCGCGGAGGAACTCGGCATCGCGTTCATTCACCAGGAACTCAACCTCTGCGAAAACCTCAGCATCGCGGAAAACGTCTTCCTCGGACGCGAACCTCGACTCGCGCGCATCTTCGTGGACCGGGCGACGATGCGCCGGCGCACCGCGGAGTTGCTGGCTCGCGTAGGGCTCAATGTTTCGCCGGACGAGCGCGTGGACCGGCTCTCCATCGGGCGGCGGCAACTGGTGGAAATCGCCCGTGCGCTGTCGCAGAAGGCACGGCTCGTCATTATGGATGAACCGACGAGCAGTCTGACAAAGACGGAGGCTGACACGCTCTTCCGCGTCGTGCGCGAGTTGAAAACGTCCGGAGTCTGCGTGGTCTTCATTTCCCACCGCATCCCGGAGGTAATGGAAGTGGCCGATCGCGTCACCGTTTTGAAGGATGGCAGAAACAGCGGCAGCCTGACGAAAGAAGAAATGGCGCCGGAGCGCATCGTGAATCTCATGGTGGGCCGGGATCTCGATCTCTCGCATCGCCGTCCAGCGGATATGAAGTCAGGCTCAACGCTCCTCAGCGTGCGCGGCCTGCGCACCGCCGTCTGGCCGCAGCACGAAGTCAGCTTTGACCTGCGGGCCGGCGAAATCACCGGCATGGCCGGGCTCGTCGGCGCGGGAAGATCGGAAATCGCCCGCGCCCTTTTCGGACTCGACCGGCCCGTCGCGGGCAGCGTCAGCATCAATGGCGCGACGCTGATTCCAGGCAATCCGCGCGCCGCCATCGCCGCAGGCATCGCCTTCGCGCCGGAAGACCGCAAGGAGCAGGGGCTCATCCTTGAAATGGCCATCCGCGACAACATCGCCCTCGCCGGACTC
>JANNVM010000476.1:0-9413 GCA_031414455.1 Verrucomicrobiota bacterium | reverse complement strand
CGGAAACCCTCACGGCCAGCCTGCCCGTGGACCCTGACGAAATCGAATTACTGCTCCAACTGTAGGGAGTGTGGCTGCTTCCGGCGCTGATCCTGCACCGGCCCCTTGCCGTGCGGCGCGCCCCGCACTACCGCGGCGCATGGAGTTAAGAGAATTTGCCGCGCGGGTTTTGCTGTCGGACTCGCTGGAGGAAAAGCTGGCGGCTCCTGCGGGGCCATTGACGGATGATGTTCCCGGCCCCGCGCTCGTCACGCCGGAGGCACCGGGACGTCCGTTGGCGCTGCGGATGGCGGGGAGGGGCGACCGGGTGGAATTGCCGCCGGAGCGGGAGTTGCACCGCGACGAACCGCGGGCCGTCCTGCTCCATCTCTTCGCCAATCACGAACTGCTGGCCACGGAACTCATGGCCCTCGCCATTCTGAAATTCCCCAATGCTCCCCGCGCGTTTCGCCGGGCGCTGCTCCAGACGCTCAAGGAGGAACAAGTCCACACCCGCCTCTACATGGAACGCATGGCCCGCTGCGGCCTGGCATTTGGCGAGTTGCCGGTGAACGGATTTTTCTGGCGGCATGTGTCCGGCATGGAGTCGCCGGTGGATTATGTCAGCCGGCTCAGCCTCACCTTTGAGCAGGCGAACCTCGATTACTCGCGGCATTTTGGAGGAGTCTTCGCGCGCATGGGCGACACGGATACCGCGGCGCTCATGGAGCGGATTTACGAGGACGAAATCGGGCACGTCGGCTGCGGACTGCACTGGTTTCGCAAATGGAAGACGCCCGGCGAGAGTGACTGGGACGCATGGAAGAAGGTGCTGCACTTTCCGCTCAGTCCGGCGCGCGCCCGGGGCAATGTGCCGTTCAATGCCGAAGGCCGCCGCCGCGCCGGGCTCGATGATCAGTTCATCGCCTCGCTGGAACTGTTTTCGCAAAGCCGCGGCCGCACCCCGGGCGTTTTTCTCTTCAATCCCTGCGCCGAACGCTGCGCCCTGACACGCGACGCCAATGCCATGCGCGCCGACCGCACCACCGCCGGCCTCGCAAGGGATCTCGATCTGCTGCCGCTGCTGCTGTGCCACGAAGAGGATGTGGTGCTCGTGCAGCGCCGGCCCTCCGACGATCACCTGCGCTCGCTCAAAGCCGCAGGGCTCCACTCCGCGGATTTTGAAGTGCTCGATGCGTCAGGCGGCCTCGCCGCCGGCAGCCTGCTGCGCCGCCGCAAAATCAGTGCGTTGCGCCCGTGGGGCTGGAGTGCCGACTCCGCCGCCATCATGGAGCCGCTAGGGAGCAAGGCGCACCCCATTCCGTGGAACGAAACGGTCCGCCAACTTTACGCCAAGACCGCCGCCGCCGCGCTGCTCGCCGGATTGTCCAGAGTCATGCCGGACGCCGCCGCGCTCGCCGGCATCAGCGCCGCAAGCCGCGATGAAGTCGAATCCGCCATCGCCTCGTGGCTTGCGAAAGGACACGCCTCCGTGGTTCTCAAAGCCCCGTGGAGCCTCGCGGGCCGCGCCATGCTGCGGGTCACCGCGCTGCCGCTGCCGGAAACGCAGGCCGCATGGATCGAATCCATCCTGACAGAACAAGGCCGCCTCGTCGTCGAGCCCTGGCTCGATCGCATCGCCGATTTCTCGGTCCACTACGACATCGCGCCCGGTAATTTGCCAAAACTCCGCGGCATGGTGCGCCTGCACAATGACAGCGGCGGGCGCTTCATCGCCTGCACCGCCGCGCGGCGCTTCAGCCGGCTCCTCCCGCCGGAAGCCGCCCGCTTCCTGCATGAATCCGGCACTGAGGATTTTTACGGGAACATTCTCCCCGCGCATCTCGCCGCTGTCATCGGCGACAGCGGTATGCGCGGATGGCTCGGAGTGGATGCCTTCCTTCACCGCAACGCCCGGGGCGGCGTGCAGTTGCGTCCGGTCGTGGAAATCAACCCGCGCTGCACGATGGGCCGCGTCACTCTGGAAGCGCGGCGCTTCGCGGCGCCGGAATCGCCCGTCGCATGGCGCATCTATTATCAGCGTCATGTCCGGGAAGCCGGATGCCGCACACTCGCGGAGTTCGCGGCACAAATTCGTGAGAAGCATCCGGTGATCATGCAGGAGAGACGACTCCACTCCGGCGCGGTGTGCCTCAATGATCCGGACACAGCAGAGAAATTCCTCGGAGTCCTCTACGCCGGCGAAAGCGCATCTGTTTAGCGCCCCCGGGACCGCGGCTTTGCAAGGCGCTCGACATGCTGAGGAACTCGAATGGCGAGGCGGCTTAAAAAGCCGCGGTCCCGGGTTTCCACGCTATCGGACTTGCGCCGCGTCAGCGCACCGGACAGTCTGCCCGCATGACCGATGAACAACTCCGCGCCCGCCTCCTCACCGGCCTTGTTATTCCCGCCCTGCCGCTTGCCCTCGACGAAGAGCGCCGCTGGTCGGAGCCGCATCAACGGGCGCTGGTGCGTTACTATAATAGATCGGGTGCCGGCGGGCTGGCGGTGGCGGTGCATTCGACGCAGTTTGCCATTCGCGATCCGCAGCACGCACTCTTCCAGCCGGTGCTGGAACTGGCGGCGGCGGTGATGAATGCGGAGGCCGCGCCGGACTTCGTGCGTATCGCCGGCATCTGCGGACGCACCTGGCAGGCTTTGCGTGAAGCCGAACTGGCGGCGGCCCTCGGCTATCATGCGGGACTCGTCAGCCCGGGCGCATGGAATGTCGCGCCGGAAGATGAGTTTCTCGCCCACTGCCGGGCAGTGGCGGAGGTATTGCCGGTCATTGGTTTCTACCTCCAGCCCGCGGTTGGCGGACGCGTGTTCTCGTACGACTTCTGGCGGCGGTTCGCGGAGATTCCGCGCGTCGCGGCCATCAAGATAGCGCCATTCAACCGCTACCAAACGATGGATGTCGTGCGTGCCGTCACCGACTCCGGACGCGATGACATCGCGCTCTACACCGGCAACGACGACAGCATCCTCACCGATCTCCTCACCACCTGGCCCGGCGGCCGGCGCATTGCCGGCGGCCTGCTCGGCCAGTGGGGTGTGTGGACTCAGCGCGCCGTGGAGATGCTGGAGGAAGTGAAAGCCGCGCGCACCGGCGACAGTCTGGCAACCGGCTGGCTGACCAAAAACGCCGCCCTCACGGATGCCAATGCCGCCGTCTTCGATGCCGCCCACCATTTTCACGGCTGTATTCCCGGTATTCTGGAAGTGCTCCGCCGTCAGGGCCTCGTGCCGTCAGTCTGCTGCCTTGATCCGAAGGAGTCGCTTTCGCCCGGCCAGGCGGAGGAACTCACGCGCGTCACTGCCGCTTATCCGTGGCTGACAGATGATGACTTTGTCCGCGAACACCTCTCCTCTTGGCTCTCATGAATTGCGAAATCCTCACCGCCACCGTCACTTTCCGTGAACAGCCGTTCGCCAAACCCCTGCAACTCAGCAGCGGCACCATCACCGAAATAACAGAAGCCACCGCCACCGTGCGCGTGCGGGTGAATGGCAAAGAGGCCGAAGGCCGTGGCTGCATTTACCTCAGCGACCTCTGGGCGTGGCCGGATCCAGTCCTCACACACGCCGCCCGCGATGCCGAAATGCGCCGGCTCTGCGGGTCGCTCGCAACACAACTGCCCCGGGAATCCGGATCCATCCATCCCCTGGAAGCCGGCCTCCGGCTCCACGATCATGCCACTGCTCTAACCACGGACAGCGTGCCGCTCCTTGCCAGACTCGTCTGCGCGAGCCCGCTGGATGCCGCCATCCACGACGCATGGGGCCAGGCGCAGGGGCGTTCGGCATTCGCCTTTTATGAAGAACCCTGCGCCATCCCGTCAGCGGACGGGCTCTTTCCCGGCGGCGCCATCTCCGCGATTCGCGCGATGCTGTTACCGGCGCCCGCGCCATCCGTGGACGGCTGGTATGTCGTCAGCGGCACTGATACCCTAACCGATGACTTTGCCGCCTTCGTGCAGCAGCGCGGCTTCCGCTGTTTCAAACTAAAAACGCACGGCAAGGATCCTGACGCCGACGCCCGCCGCACCGTGCAGGTCTATCAAACCGCTCGCGCGCTTGGCGTAAAATCCCCCCGCCTCAGTGCCGACAGTAACGAGGGCAATCCCGACGCCGATTCCGTGTTTGCCTACCTTGACGCCCTCCAGCGAATGGACGCCGGTGCTTATGCTGCATTGGAGTATCTGGAACAGCCCACCGGGCGGGACATCGTGCAGCACGCCTTCGACTGGCATGCGGTCAGCGCGCGCAAGCCGGTGCTGATTGACGAAGGCCTGACGGGTACTGACGTCCTGCCGCATGTGGCGGAACAAGGCTGGAGCGGCATCTGCCTCAAGACCTGCAAAGGGCACAGCTTCAATCTTATCGCCGGGGCATGGGCGCACGCGCGCGGCCTGAAACTCGCCGTCCAGGATCTGACCAATCCGGGACTCGCCGCCATTCATTCCTGCCTGCTCGCCCAGCACGTTCCCTCCATCAACGGCGTGGAGTTGAACTCGCCGCAGTTCACCCCCGCCGCCAATGACGCGTGGACAGGGCACGAGGCGGGGCTGTTCACGCCGACAGATGGATGCCATCAAGTCACTGATCCGATGACACCGGGGTTGGGATCCCGTTTGGGTCATACCGGCGGGTAATACCAACTGCAGTTAAACGCAGAACTTTCCTTGCTGACGTCAACCGTAGCGCGGCCATGCCGTTAGGCTGGCCGTGCTGGTCTCAATTCGAACAATGGCGAGCAGACACGGACAGTCTGTCGCCATGCCCGCGCTACGCTACCGCTGGTTAAATCGCGCGATCTCACGCGCCACTTCGCGGGTGGCTTCCTTCTTCTTGAGATCCTCGCGCTTATCCGTCGAGATCTTGCCTTTGGCGACGCCGAGTTCGATCTTCACGCGCGGTCCTTTCCAATAAACACGCAGCGCGACGAGCGCGTGGCCTTTCACCTGACAAATGCCGTAGAGGCGCATGATCTCCTTCTTGTGCAGGAGCAGCCGGCGAACACGTTTGGCCTCGTGCTGTTCCCAACTGGCCATGGCGTAAGGCTGAATATCGCAGCCATAGAGCAGACACTGCCCGCCCTCGACACGGGCGAAGGCGTCGCGCAGATTGATGCGGCCCGTGCGGATGGACTTTACCTCCGTGCCTTTGAGTTCGATCCCAGCCTCGATGGTTTCGAGGATGTGATAGTCGTGGGTGGCCTTGCGGTTGCTGGCAATCTCGGGATTCACGGCGTCAATGGTCGCCCGGCCAGGGCGGAGGAAAATGAGGACCGCCAGTTACAGCGGTGGATCAGGGAGGCGCGGTCTTTGCGCCCGGGCGGGAACGCAGCGTTAGTCTCCGGCCTGACCGTCGAGATACTCCGCGGTGATTTTCCCTTCGATGATCTCAAGGAGGGCGATATCACCCTGGCCGAGCCTCGTGCCATAGGCAGCGGTATTGATGAGAGGAGCGCGGCCCTGGTTGAGCTGGCGCACGCGGCGGGAGACAAGGTTGATGAGTACCGGGGGGTGCGGGATGGTCTTGGAGGCTTTTTCGATGAGTTCGCTTTTCATGAGGCGTTGGGAAGACGGGGAGGCCACTGCGGCAAGCGAAGCATCCCCGGACGTGTGGACGGGAAAGGGGATGATTTTCGAAGCAGATCGCGGCATTGGCGGCGGAGGGGACCGCCTGACCACCGGCAAACGATGCCGGTGGGGCGGGAACCGGTGGGCTTAGCAGCGTTTCCCCGACTGGCAACAGACGATTTTTTCCGTTGCGCATTCCGAAGCGGCCTCTTAGGTCCGCGCTCCCCAAAAGTCTCACTCTTTTACCTTTCCTCATTATGTCCCAGCATTCCAGTCTCAAATCCGGCGGCGGCTCCATCGGTGCCAAGCGCAGCGTCATGAAGCGTTTCGAGCGCGTCAAACTCATGAAAAAACGCGGCCAGTGGAAAGAAGGCCAAAGCGCCCTCGGCCTGCCGAAGACGCTCCCGGAGGAATAATCCGCTCTCTCACCCATTTCCGATCCTGCCGGGCTGAAGGTGCTGCACTTTCAGCCCGGTTTCTTTTCCCATGCGACTCAACCGCTACCTCGCACTCTGTGGTCTCGCCTCCCGGCGCGCCTGCGAGGATCTTATTACTTCCGGCAGAGTCTTCGTGAACGGACGGCGCGTGGAAACACTCGCAACCGTCATCGGTGAGGGCGACCGCGTCGTCGTGGATGGCAAGGAAGTCTCCGCCGCCCGGCATATTACGCTCGCGCTCTACAAACCGCCCGGCGTGCTCAGCACCAAATCTGATCCCAAGGGCCGCATGACGCTCTACGATCTCCTGCCGCCGCAGTATAAGCACCTTCATTACGTCGGTCGGCTTGATAACGAGAGCGAGGGCCTCATCATCATGACCAATGACGGTGACCTGACTCAAAAGCTCACGCATCCGAGCCACAAGGTGGACAAGGAGTATCTCGTGCAGGCCGACCATCCGGTGCGGAAGGAAATGATCGCCAAACTCCTCAAAGGCATTCCCCTTGAAGAAGGACTTGCCCGTGCCGTCGCCATCCATCCCATTTCTCCGCGGCGGCTCGTGGTCGTCCTGCAGCAGGGCATCAACCGTCAAATCCGCCGCATGTTTGAAGCCATCGGATTCCAGGTCGAAAAGCTGGTCCGCGTGCGCATCGGACGACTCACCACCGAGCACCTCAAGCCCGGAAAGTGGCGCGTGCTCCGCCCCGACGAGATCGCCAAACTCCAGGAGCAGTCCGGTCCGCCGAAACGCGCCGCGGCGGCGGAATAACACCTCCGTGAAGTGGGCTTCCAGCCCACCAGATCCTCAGCAGTTCCGGTGGGCGTGGTAGCCCGCACCACAACCTGCAAATTTCGGAATTGCCTGACTCGCCGGTGTCCCCACTGTGCGCAACCTATGACGATTCCTTTTCTATTGCAGCAGCGGGTGAATGCAGCGCTGGCCACTCTTGGCCACGAACTGCCGGACGGCTTCATCGCCGCGGTGATGCCCGCTGCTGACACGCGCTACGGCGACTATCAAACCAACGCCGCGATGCTCCTGGCGAAGCATCTCAAAACGAATCCCCGCGCGCTGGCCACGGAACTCGCCGCCAAAATCGAAACCGCCGGGCTCTCAGACGCCGCGGCCGTCGCCGGCCCCGGGTTCATCAACTTCACCATCACCGCGGACGCGCTCTCGGCGCGGCTCGCCGCAGTGCTGGAGGACGAAAAGCTCGGCGTCTCCCCTGCCCCGCAGCCGAAGACCATCGTCATTGATTTCTCCGCGCCTAACGTAGCGAAACAAATGCATGTGGGCCACATCCGCAGCACCATCATCGGCGACTGCCTCGCCCGCGTTGCGCGCTTCCTCGGGCACCGCGTCATCACCGACAATCACATCGGCGACTGGGGCACGCAGTTCGGCATGGTGCTCTATGGCTGGAAACACTCGCTCGATGAAGCGGCCCTCGCCGCCGATCCCATCCGCGAATTGCTCCGGCTCTACAAAGCCGTGAACGCCCGGAGCAAAACCGAGGAGGAAAGCGGCAGCGGCACGCCGACCCGCGATGCCTGCAAGGCGGAACTCGTGAAACTCCAGGCCGGCGACGCGGAAAACCTCGCCATCTGGAAACAGTGCGTGGACGTCAGCCTCAAGGGCCTCAGCGCCGTGTATGGCAAACTGGATGTCACCTTCGATCACTTTCTCGGCGAGAGTTTTTACAACGACCGCCTGCCTTCGCTCGTGGAGGAACTCAAGGCCTCCGGCATCGCCCGGCTCAGCGACGGCGCGCAGTGCATCTTCTTTGACGACGTGCCCGCGCTCGCCGGCAAGGCCCCGTTTATCATCCAGAAGACCGATGGCGGATTCGGTTATGCCACCACCGACCTCGCCACTGTCGAACACCGCGTGAAGGCATGGCACGCCGACGAAATCTGGTATGTCGTCGGCGCGCCGCAGGCGATGCATTTTGAGCAACTCTTCCATGCGGTGCGCCGCTGGGGGCTGAATCCCGCGCTGCACCACATTGCGTTTGGCAGCATCCTCGGAGCCGACGGCAAAATGATGAAGACCCGCAGCGGCGAAAGTGTCGGCCTGCTCGAAGTCCTCGAGGAAGCCGAAGAGCGCGCCCGCGCCGTCGTTGAGGAAAAGAACGCCGACCTCCCGGCTGCCGAGAAAGAGGACATCGCCCTCGCCGTCGGCATCGGCGCCGTGAAGTACCTCGAACTCTCCCAGCACCGCCTCACCGATTACAAATTCACCTGGGAAAAAATGCTCGCCTTCCAGGGCAACACCGCACCCTATCTGCAATACAGCTACGTCCGCACCCGCAGCATTTTCCGAAAACTGGATGGCACCGCCGACCTCACCGGCCCGTATGTCATCACGGAGAAAGAGGAGCGCGAACTCGCCCTCACCCTCGCAAAGTTCGCCGAAGCCGTGCCCGCCGTGCTCGACGACTTCCGCCCCAACCTGCTCGCCGGCCACGTCTATGATACCGCGCGCGCCTTCCACAGCTTCTTCGAAGCCTGCCCTGTGCTCCGCTCCGAAGGCACCCAGCGCGCCACCCGCCTCGCCCTCTGCGAAGCCACCTCCCGCATCCTCCGCACCGGCCTCGCCCTCATGGGCATCCGCGTCACCGAACGCATGTGAGCCCGGATCAGCTGACGCCGCGATTCACAGCCGCCGCAGCCCATAACCGGGACGCTGCTTTTCGTGTTTCAAGACCGTGATACGAATAGTGTCTCCGGTCTCCCGAAACAGCATGAGCCAGGGAAAAGAGGTAAGCCTTACTCGCCGGTGCGTACGGTTCTGCAAATAATAAGCGAACCGGCGGGGATTGTTCCGGACACTTCGCGTCGCCGCCTCGACCTCACTTTCAAAGCGTGCGGCCACTGCCGGGCCAGCCTCCTCCTCATAATATGTCAGGGCCTCATTGTATTCCCGCTGCACCGCAGGATGAAAAATCAGCCTCTTCATGCCCGCCGCGGGCGGCGGACACCCTTCCAAAATTGCTCCTCTGTCAGTCCCTTCACCGCTCCAGACTCCAGTTCCGCATCGCGGCGTTCCGCCTCCGCGAGAATTGCCGCCGGATCTTCGCCATGTGCAGCACCGGCGCTGTGCAACAATTGCTCAGCCAGTTTCAGCCGCGATCTCTTTGGGAGCTTGAGCGCGAGTTCCTGCACATGGGCGGCTGTAGTCATGTCGTGAATATCAGCGTCTTTGACGTGCGCGCAAATTGGTTTCTTCAGCGCGAAGACGACCTCCTGGCCGCGTTCACGATTCGAAGGGTCATCACCGTCAGGAAAGTCCGGGAAAGATTTCTCTTTCGGCGGGACTTCAGACGTCTATACGAAACAATCAACCCTCGAACCGTGATGCCGCGTTCCCTGCGCGGCGTTTCTTTATCCATGAAAGACGACCTGCCCA
>JANNVM010000475.1:0-6066 GCA_031414455.1 Verrucomicrobiota bacterium | reverse complement strand
ATCGGACAAATGGCCGGGCTCACCGCTGTCTATCTCACTCTCTACATGCTGGCCGCATGGATCCTGTTTTCTGACAAGGAACTCTGAACCGTCATGAGCATCCGCTGGAAAAGCATCTTCCTCGCATTCGTCGTCATCCTCGCCGGCGGGGCCGTGCGGCTGCCGCTGGAGCAGCGCTACACGGCGGAAATGCGGCGGAGAAACCTCCTCGAAGAGCCGCTGAAGCTCTCCATGCGCGACCAGTTGGAACAGACGGCTTTTTTCGCCGTGCTCGGCGGCTTCCGCAGCGTGGTGGCGAGCATCATGGAACTGCGTTCGATCACTCCCTACACCCGGTCGAATTACGCCAGGGTGGAGGAATGTTATGCGATCTGCACCCGGCTCCAGCCGCGCGAGGCCCACTACTGGGAAACGCGGGCATGGCATCAGGCTTACAATTCCCGCGATACCTACCGCTACGAGTACCGGTTGACCGAAGCCAACCGTGAGATCCTTGCGCAGCAGGCCGTGGAAAACGGCATCCGTATTGTTCGCGAAGGCCTCACGTGGCTGCCGGACAGTTGGAAACTCTGGGACCGGCTGGCCGATTACAACTGCATGCAGTGGAATCAAAAGCCTGACTACAATGTGGCGGCTGACTGCTATGAAAAGGCCGCGGCGATCAAGGGTGCGCCCGGATTTCTCCGGCGCATGCATGTGTATCAGGTCGCAAGAATTCCCGGGCGCGAATGGGAGGCGTGGAACAAGCTGCTCGCGCTCTATAACAGTCCGGGCGAGCGCGACCGCACGCCCAGCGTGGAACGCGAACTGGTGCGGTTGTTCCTCGTGGACCGGATTTTCGAGCGTCACCGCGAAGCGGTGCCGCCGCCCGAACTGTTCCGGCTGTTTAATCCCGCGTCCGTCCTGACCGCGGAGGAACAGAAACACAGAGCCCAGATTGCGGACGCCATCCAGCGCCACCGAAATCCCCGATCCTCAAAAGCCCGCCCGCCGCAAGTCACCTCACCGGGTCTGCAGAAGGTGCCGTAGCCGGAGGAATGCCGGCGTGCGCTCACCCCCAGAGGCCCGCCAGCTTGTCTTTTTCGGTGACTCCGAGGGGAAACTTCCTGCTGAGCGGGTGATCGGCGATGCCGGCGAACTGGCGGAGGGATTCGTGAATGTGCTCGGGGCGGACGCGGATGCCTTTTTCTTTGTCAGTGATGAGCGTCTGCGGATTGAGCGGGATGTGGAACTGCTTTTCGTCCGTCGCGCCGATGACCCGGTCGCCTTTGATGCCAGGGCCGAGGAACATGATAGAGCCGATGGACCAGTGGTCCTTGCCGTTCCCGTTGTTGTAGGTCGGCGTGCGGCCCATTTCGCTTTGAATGATCACGACAAGTTTTTCGCGGATACCCAATTCCACCGCGCGGCGCAGGACATAGGCGATGCCTTCGAGGAACTCGGGGATGAGTTTCATCTGGTCCTTGTCATTGTTTTGATGGCTGTCGAACTGACCGATCGAGAGATTCGCGGAAACGCAGACCCCGGCCTTGAACGAAGCGAGAGCGATCTCCGCCTGCTGGGCGAGGCGGCCCTTGGGATTCTCCTTCGGAATGTGCGGCGTGACGCGGGCCATGGCCTTCGAATTCACCTGCGCGGCGTAAAGCATACTCTCGGCGCGTTCCTGGCGGGGCAGCCGGGGCTGGGCGGCACGCGATTCGTTCTGCTCCAGGAGCGCCTGCTCGATACGCGCCTGCGCAAAATCGTCGTGATAGGGTGAACGGATGTTACCTTCGACACAATCGGCATTGGCGATGCGCTCCAGTGAAGGAAGATAAGGAACCCGCGACATGGCCACGATGTTTCCCGTGGCCGAATAGTTGCCGAATGTCAGGAACGAGAGCGGGCACGCGGGGCCTTTGCACGCGGCGACGAGCGCGGCGAAGGTCGGGAAGAACATGCTGTCCAGTTTGCCGGTGGCCATGTAGCGCGCGCCGGGAGCGTGATTATTCACTGAGTAGTCGAGACCGTTCAGCACCAGCAGTTCCTTGCCGAACTCCCCAAAGAACTCCTCGTTGCTCATGCCGCCGTCCCTGTGTTTCGCCGTCGGGGCGAATTTGTGCGCTCCCTTTGTCAGGATGTCGCCCTCCTTGTAGAGCCGGTTGATGTCGCCGATGCCCTTGGGGTCCATCAGATACGTCGTGTCCCAGCCTCCGGAGGCATTAAAGACCATGTAGAACGGCCCGTCGCAGGGTGGCTCCTCCTTCGTCTCCGCGAAGAGCGAGCGCACTCCGCCAGGACAGGCAAAGCCCAGACCGGCAAGGCCGCAGCGTTTCAGAAAATCACGTCTCATGGGGATTGGCGGACTTAAGCTTGTAGAGGAACCACAGCAGCACAACGCCGAGCGCGATAAAGACGAACGCGCCGCGCAGGGAGAGCGGGGAAACGTAGTCGGCGTCACTGGCGGCCGTGGCGACGAGATAAACGATCTCATCCAGGATCATCGCGCTGCCACTGCCGAGCGCCACGCGGGACAAAACCGCTGAGCGCCGGCTGCGCGGTCCAAAGGCGAG
Source organism: Verrucomicrobiota bacterium (assembly GCA_031414455.1). GTDB lineage: Bacteria > Verrucomicrobiota > Verrucomicrobiia > Verrucomicrobiales > V1-33 > V1-33. The sequence continues at coordinate 3,514 of JANNVM010000475.1, read as the reverse complement.
CACGAACGCCGCCGGCATGATGAGTCCGACACCCCAAAACAAATGATGCACCAGATAGCCGCCGGGGTAAACATGCGTCACCCCCGCGAAGTGCAGATAGATCCGCTGGCCGGCGAAGGTGAGCAGCAGCGGGATCAGAATCAGCAGCAGGGTCTGCCGGGGAGAAAGCCGGTGGGAGGAATCGTTCATGTTTGAAGACGAAGGCTGTTGCCGCGGAAACGTGAGCGCTCCGGGCCACGCCTGCAATCGTTCACTCAATCCCTCTTTTTGAAGTACGGGCCGGCGGAGCCGTAGTGGAGCAGGTTGTAAGGCGGGATGCGGTCAATGGCGCGCGTTCCGGTGACCAGTTCGCAGGCGATGCCGTAGTTCCATGGGTAATCGTCGATCCGGATCTCGCGTTTGGTGTATTCCATCTTGTTCCCCCACGCCAGCCCGCTTCCGGCGACGTCGAAGCGGTCGATCCTCCGGGTGCCGGCGTCGTAATGCACCCGCCCCAGCACGCGGATTTCACAGCCGCGGCTGTTAGGTTTGTCCCGGTCGTGTGCCGGGAAGGGTTGGCCCATGTGCCCGTATCCATCGAGCCGCAGCGTGACTCCCCGGGCGTCGCTTTCCGTCACCGTCAGGGTCATGGTGGAACTTCGTAACGGGAGCGAATTGACGCTGCCTTCCATGTAATCAATCCCGATGGTGCTGAAGAAACGCTCCCGGACAGGTGCCGCGACTTCACTAACAGTGCCCGGTTTGGCTCCGGCGGGGATGAGCGACTTCCACTCCTCTTCCGTCAGCCATAGCATGTCGCTCTGCGTTTCCGCCGCCCAGGCATCGGGATTCTCCCGGTAGTATAGCTGCCTGGCCCTGGCGACTTTACCGTTATCCGCCTTCGTGGTGTAGGCACAGAAGCCGCGAATCACGAGACCGCCGGCGGGCGGTTCCGGCACGGGACGGCCCGGGGGCGTGGCCTTGGCAGGATCCTCCAGCTTCGGTTTCCGCTCCGTCTCCGGGAGCGCCTGGAATTCGGCCAGCGCCGGCGCGAGTTCGGCCGCACGCAGTTTCAGATCGGATTTTTCCGCCAGGCGCCGGCCCGACGCGGTCACCGCGACGAGATGGTTTCCTTCCGCTCCCGCTGCTTTGCAGAAGGCGACCTCCTGCGAATTCCCGCGGAAATAGGTGTCGAGGGCTACGGGAACGAAATGCCTGGCGACATACTCCGGCTCAACCTGGATACCGGTGAACCACCGGGCGCGGTTGGAGGTGCAGGCACCTCAGGTGCGGCCGAGCGGACTGCCGTCCGCGGCGGTGAAGATCACCAGCGGCTTTCCCTCCGCCACCGCGCGGCGGCGCGCTTCGGTGATGTTCGTTAGCCACTCGATGTCGCGCCATGGGCTTTCCGCGGGCTGAGGTTTGACCGCTTCCAGGAGGGAGTGCAAGGCACCTTCCGGGATCGCTGCAATTCGCTCGCCGGCCATGGCGACCGGCGGGCTGCCACCGGCAAAAGCAGCGACGACGGCATAACAGATCAGCTTTAGTCTCATGTTCAGGAATGGCGGTGCAGGGGATTGAGGAATAAACGGGAATGGCCTAACGTGGCGCGGGTTTTGTCTCCAGCTAACCCGCCCGGCGAACTCACCCCGAACGGGTGAGCCCCGCCGATGCGGCTTACCCGGAGGGAAGAGCCGCACCGCTTTCTTGCCAATCCCTTTTTCAGGAGGTTTATCTCCCGGAAAAGCCACGCCCGGGCAAAGCTCCAGGCGTGTTTGGCGGTGGGGAGCGTTTGTTCCGGGAATGGGACCGACAGAGGCGCGGGTTTTTCTTATCAATGCCGGTCCCGACTGTGAGGAAGGGCCGGGCGGGTGTTATGCAACCCGGAGCCTACGGGTTGCCGATGTCAGAATCGCTTGCCCGCTGGATGATCGCGTCGGCATCCGCTTCCAGCAGATAGCCGAAAGCCTCCAACCCCCGTGCATGAAACGTCACGTCACTGACGTATTGAGCGTGGTTTGTGAAATTGCCCGTCAGATCGACATGGGAACCCCCGATCGCACGGAAGGAGCCATTGAATGTGCCGTCCTCATAGGACGGGTCGAATGGGATGTATTGGTGCTCGCCGACGGCCACCTCGGGAAGCCGGTAGGCGGTTGTATTGATGGGCTGGGTTCCCACGTAGCGGACCAGGGCGTTACCATTGGCATCGCGGGCGATCTTCGGGTCGTTCCAAGCGCCGAGCCAGATGCTCGGCGGGGGCGCGATCCCATCGCACCACTTGTTTCCAGCGACGAACAGCGCCCGGAAGAATGGTGTCCATTCTGCCGGATTGGCTTTCTCCGGGTCCGGAAATCCAAACTCAACCACATCAATATTGCGGATGTGCGCGGCGCCCGCGATCTGGTAAAGACGGTAGTTCGGTTCCTCATGCCTTGCTCTGTGTCCGTCGAACACCACCTCAGTCTCCGACTGGATATCAATTTCCAGCCCTGCCCCGGCCAGTGGCGCCTTTTCCGCGTTGGAGAATCCGACTTCATTCCCGAGGGGGTGGCTATATCCCATGCCGACTCCCCCAACGACCGAGAAATCGAATAGCCCCTTCCCCATCGGGAGCCGCAGCAGTCCGCGCAATCGAGCGCCTCCCGCGGAATAGGAGAACGCCGCCCTCCGATTGATGGTGCCAAGGACTTGAAGCGCGACGGGATCGGTCCGCAGCGCCTTCACGTAGTCCACGACGATGTCGAACTCGTCGCCCGCCGATTTGATGAACTCCGATGAAGTGTCCAGCAGATCATCCGACCAAGGCCTGGTTGGGTCACTAATGGGAGAACTTGCCCCAATGCACGTCGGATCGCTCCGGACGGTCGCATAGGATAGGCCGAGGCCGAGGAGGAAGTCGTCTTTCATGATGTAGCGCGCATCCGCCTGCTCCTGCCCTACGGCGGTGTAGAGCGTGGACTGGACGAGCCAGTCGAACAGGAGCGTTCCACTGCCTTGCGCGGGGTTGGCCGGGGCGACGATTTGGCACGGCACCCGATAGGCCCGGTTGTTGGACGTGACGCCATCGAACATGGCCTCATACCGTGTGAACTGAACTCCATGGTACGTCCCGAGCGGAGCGGAGACGAGGGTATTGGCGTCGATGCGGCCGGCTGCGCTGGACGGTGACGCAACGGCGGTTGTGATCAGCACGACCGCCGCTCGGATGAGGATGTTACTGACAGGAATATGCTTTTTCATGGTGTGGTTGTTTTTGTGTAGATGCGACTATTTCCCGGAGCCCGACTGGAGCGCGCGGCGAATGATCGCGTCGGCGTCCGCTTCCAGCAGGTAGCAGCGCATGGGGTTAGGCGGCTGGGTCCCTACTTCTTGTTGGAGCCGACGGATGAACGAGTCCCCTCGAATTCGACACTGAAGTTTATTCCATCGAGCGTCGAAACGACAAAATCAGCCCTCCCGGATGCATTCGCGAAACGACCTGTGCCTCCGGTAAAGGTGTAGGTGCCTGTGGCCGTCGTGGGCGAAATGAATC
>JANNVM010000474.1:0-16728 GCA_031414455.1 Verrucomicrobiota bacterium | reverse complement strand
TGAACCGGCAACCCGGATTCATCCCGCGACCCCGTGGACTGGAGCCGCAAATGAGCCTCGACGCATGTGAAATCAGGACCATTTTCAGCGACCTGTGAACGGTTCGCGCCCCATCGCTGCAATACCCGGCCTGTCTCTGCTCTCTGGCCTGCGCGTTGTCGCGGCGAACGGCCTCACCGGGAAGTATTACGACGAATACGACTTCACCTCTCAGAAGTCTTCGCGCACCGATGCGAAGGCGGATTTTGATGGGGACACTTCGATTCCGGCGGATACGGCGTTGACCAGCGGGGACTATTTTTCGGTGCGATGGACGGGGCAGATTGAGCCTGTGTTTTCCGGGACTTACACGTTCTACGTCGCGGCGGACGATGGATCGCGGCTGTGGATTGATGGCAAGCTCATCGCCGTGGATCGCAGCCTCGGCACCCTGCGCGCCCGTCAGTGATGCCCGGTGGACGACGGCCTGTTTCGCTGGAAATCACCCGACTGGAACATCTCAATTCATGAAAATACTCCTGACACTCGTAACACTCCTTCTCGCGCTGCCCAACCTGAACGCGGCGAACAACAAGAGCCTGGCGATGCCCGACTTCACCAAAGGCGACACGATTCCCGCCAGGGCGAAACACGACTGGAATCTCGGTGCCATCGGAGCGCGCGGCTGGATGTTTTGCGATAAGATGGTGACCTCGGACGCTCGCCAGATTTCCATTACAAAAGTGGAGAAGGATTCCCCCGCCGATGGCATTCTCGCGGTCGGCGATGTGTTGCTTGGCGTGGGCGGCAAGCCGTTCTCCTGCGACCCGCGCCCGGAGTTGGGCAAGGCGCTCACGGCTGCGGAGTCGGATGCGGGCGGTGGAAAGCTTGCGCTCACGCGCTGGAGGGCGGGCAAGGCGGAGGAGGTCGTCGTCAAACTTCCGGTGCTCGGCAGCTACAGTGTCACGGCGCCATTTGACTGCGCAAAATCGAAGCGCATTCTGGAGCAAGGGTGCAAGGCGCTGGCCGAAAAGGTCGCGAAATCCCCGAATCACGAGGACGCCATCGTGCGTTCGCTCAATGCACTCGCGCTGCTCGCCAGCGGGGAGCCTGCCTACCTTCCTCTGGTGAAGAAGGAAGCGGAATGGGCGGCGGGCTTCACGTCCGACTCCATGCAGACCTGGCATTACGGCTACGTCATGATGTTGCTCTCCGAATATGTGATGGCGACCGGCGACCAGTCGGTCATGCCGGGCCTGAAGCGTCTCGCGCTGGAAGCCGCGAAGGGTCAGAGTGCGGTGGGCTCGTGGGGCCACGGGTTCGCGATACCCGATGGACGGCTCGGCGGCTATGGGATGATGAACTCGCCGGGATTGCCGCTGACCATTTCGCTGGTGATGGCCCGCGAGGCGGGCGTCAAGGATCCGGCGGTGGATCTTGCGATAGAACGCAGTGCGAAGCTGCTGCGATTCTACATCGGCAAGGGGGCGATTCCCTACGGCGACCATCACCCGTGGATTGAGAACCACGACGACAACGGCAAGTGCGGCATGGCCGCCGTCCTGTTCAACCTGCTCAATGAAAAGAATGGCGCGGAGTTTTTCTCCCGGATGAGCATCGCCTCCCACGGACCGGAGCGCGATACCGGGCACACCGGCAACTTCTTCAATATCCTGTGGGCGGTGCCAGGCGTCGCCCAGTCCGGGCCGAACGCGACCGGGGCGTGGATGAATGAGTTTGGCACTTGGTATTTCGACCTCGCGCGGCATTGGGACGGCACTTTCCTTCACCAGGGACCACCGGAGTTTGACAACGACAGTTACGAGGGCTGGGACTGCACCGGCGGCTACCTGCTGGCCTATGCGATGCCGCTGAAGAAAATTTACCTCACCGGCAAACGCCCTGCCATCACCCGGCAGATCGATGCCGCCGCCGCGCAGGCACTCATCAACGATGGCCGCGGCTGGAGCAACAAAGACCGCGAGCGCGCGTATGACAAACTCACCGAAGACCAGCTCATGGAATGTCTCAGCAGTTGGTCGCCGGTCGTCCGCGAGCGGTCCGCACTGGCGCTGGCCCGCCGCAAGGAGGCTCCCATTCCAGAACTGCTCAAGCTGCTTGATGCTCCGGGCCTCGAATCCCGCTACGGCGCCTGCCAGGCAATCATCGCTCTTAAGGGGCGTGCAGCGCCTGCAGTGGCACCACTGCGGAAATCACTGGCAGCAACAGACCTTTGGTTGCGCATCAAAGCAGCCGAGGCCCTCGCCAGCATCGGTGCCCCGGCCATGCCGGCGGTGCCCGAACTCCTCGAACTGCTGGCTCACGCCGATCAGGCAAACGATCCGCGCAGCATGCAGCAGCGGTATCTTTCCTTCGCACTTTTCGATGGCGATGGCGGGATGCTCAGCCGCTCGCTGGATGGAGTGAATCTTGAGGCGCTCTACAAGGCTGTGCGCGCCGGACTCAAAAACCAGGATGGCCGCGCGCGCGGCAGCATCGGCTCCGTCTATCGGAATTTGTCCGCCGGGAAAATCAAACCCCTGCTGCCCGCCATCTACCAGGCGGTCATCGAACCGGCTCCCAGTGGCGAAATGTTTGCCGATACCATCCGTGTGGAAGGTCTCCGGCTTTTAGCCAAACACCGGATCGCCGAAGGAATCAGCGCCTGCGTAAAATACACGCGCGACCAGAATCCATGGGACAGCCAGGAGCGGACACCCGAGTTGATGAAAGTCCTCCTCACCTACGGCACCCACGCGAAGTCGGTCATCCCGGAGCTGACACGGATTGGTGATTACTTCGAGAAGGACGAAAAGGACTTCCCCAGGAAACTGATGCTCGTGAAAGCCAAGAGCGTTCGCGAAACCATCGCCGCCATCGAAGCCTCGACGGACACCCCGGAACTCATCCGTCTCGAATGAAGCTCCCTTCAAATTTCTGATTGGCGATGCCCTGGGTGAGGGAATGAAGAGCCTGTTGAAAAATAGACTGCCAGGGCTGTTGATCCCCAACGGTGAGTTGCTGCTGCAGGAAGTGACCGACCCCACGCAATTCCTGCAAGCGCTGGAGCACTTGCCCGGCGCGCGAGCCGGGCGCTGCGGGGGGGCCATCAACCTGCCGCCGGGGCAGGAAGTCGTCGGCAAAACCGACTTCGACCTCTTCCAACCGTCCACGGTCATCCCGTCCTTCACGCCGCACGCAAATTTCAGCGGCTGCCCGAGTCGGGAATATTCACCCGCTCCATCGCGGAGGTGCGAATGCCGTTATACATGAAGTGCCCGATGCGGAGGTCGTGGAAGTGCAGCCCCTCATTCGCCCAGCCGAAAATGGCCCCGTGCATCTGCGGGCCGGTCAGGGCCATGTTGGAAATGGCGACGTCTTTCGCATTGTTCGCGCAGCGGATGAGATAGCCCGTGCAGTCGAACTTTGTAAATTCACAGTGATGTGAGCAATTCGCCGGGGGTCATGGATTCAACCTCCACAGCGTGAAGTTAAGAAAAGTCGCGAAGCTGACCCACGCAATATAGGGCACGAGCAGCGCCCCTGCGACTTTGTTCACGCCGCGAAATGCGAACGCGGTCGCCACGATGGCCGCCAGCAGCAGGAGGATTTCCGCGAAGGCGAAGCCCGGCATTTTCAGGCCGAAGAAAAGGGGCGACCATGCCGCATTGAGCGCTAGCTGCACGAGATAGAGCGTGAGCGCGCGCCGTTGCCCGGCCCAGCCACCGCGCCGCCACACGAGCCACGCGGCGGTGGCCATCATGAGGTAGAGCGCCGTCCACACCGGGCCAAAAATCCACGACGGCGGATTCCACGATGGCTTCCGCAGCGAGGCATACCATTCGCCCGGCATCGCCCACGCTCCGAGCGCCGGTGCGAGGAACGTGACGGCGATGCACACGGCGAGGGCGGCGGCGTTTTTCCACGGAGAGCTGAATGGGATTGGCATGTAGTATGGGTGACGCGTGGACGCTGTGCACGCCAGTGCCGATTCGATGCCCGCGTCACTTTGCGCGACCCGAATAGGGCGCCGCGCTGGCTTCGACTTTGCCGAGCGTCTTTGTCTGTCCGCCGCGCGTCTCGCGGATGATGGCGGTGAACGGGTCGTCGTTGTAACACGTCTCGCCGAAAAACGTCCACACGGATGAGTCGTCGTTCACGAACATCGGTGCGAGTTTGCCCGCCGTGGTCGTGTAGCTGAAGCCGCCAAGGATTTCCGTGCGCCCGCCGCCGAGCGTGTGCGCCAGCGTGCCGCCGCGCTCGGTCTTGTAACCGAGCACCCACACGTCGCCGCCGTCGTTGGTGAGGTGCGTGCCTTCGTTTTCAATGTTGAGCTGCCGCGCCCAGACGCGTTGTTTGCGAAAACGGAGGTCGCCGCCCACCACGTCCTCGAAGAAGATTTCGCTGCCCTCGCTGCGCGGAGTGCATTTGAGGGTCTCGGTGCCGATGCTGCGCAGGACGACGGTGCGCCTGGTGTCAATTTCCAGTCCGCCGCCGAAGCCCGCGAAGTTCTCGATGAACACGACCGGCGCGTCGCCATCGGCGATGCGGAAGTCCATCCGGCCATCGCCGCCGTAGTTGAAAAACCCGCTGATGCCGAGCATCCGCTGCACTTTGCCACGGATGATGATCAAACGGTTGACCTTGTAGCTGCCGGGAAAAAAGACCGTCGTCGCGCCAGAGTCCAACGCTCGCTGGATGGCATCGGTGGAATCCGTTTTCGCCGTCGGGTCGGCACCAAACGCATCCACTACCGCCCACTTCGCCGGGTCGTCCCATGCGGACTGCGGCGTTTCTTTTACGGGCAGTCGCAGCGACGCGGCGGGCGAGGGAAAGGCGGTCGTCGGCGCGTGCGAGGAATACTCCGCGATGTCCGGCCCGAGGCTGCCGGGCTTGTCGTCGCCCGCGATGCGATAAGCCGCGGCGAAGTCGGGCGTCTGCATGTCGGCGAGCGCGCGTGCATAGCTGGTCGTCTTCACGTCGCGCAGTAAGACGCGACCGCCGTTGTAGTTCACGATGGCGGGATGTTTGGAGGTGCCGGCGCGGCCGGTGAGCGTGGCGTCGAGCAGCAGCAGCTTTCCATAAGTGCCGAGCGCGGGCACCGCGTTGTCGCTCACCAGCCCGCGAATGCTGATGCTCTGCCCTTCGTTGACGAAACCCAACTTCGTCTGCCCGCGCAGCGTGATGTTTTCAAACGTCTGGCTGTTCACCGACCGCGCCGTGGCGATGCCGCGCGCGAAGCCGGTGACCTCGCAATTCTTCACCAGCAGCGGCCCGTTCATGTCGCGATGTGCGAGGTCGAGTCCGAGCGCGCCGCTGCCTTCCGCCGCGACGAACCGGCAGTCCCGCACCGCACCCGTGTTGTTCGAGTAAAACTGCAAACCGACCGCGCCGGGATTCCCCGCGCCAACATCGAAGGTCAAATTCTCGATGTGATTGTGAAACCAGTCCGCGCTGCCAAACCCGCCGCACCACATGATGGCCGCGGGCTTCTTCGCATCGGTGAACGTCGCGTCTTTCAGCCTCAGCACCGTCGTGTCGCGATCCGCCCCGCGCAGCATCGTCTTCCCCCAGTTGTCGTGACCGGCGAACTCCTTCGGCCACGTCAGCGTCGCGCTCACGAAATACGTGCCCTTTGGAAAGTAGAGCACGCGATGGAGGCCGACGTTTTCATTGAGCGCCCGCTGGAGCGCCTCGGTCACATCGGTCTTCCCATCGCCCGCGGCGGAGTAAGGCGGCTTGGTCACATCCACGACATTCGTGTGCGGCGGATACGCCTGCTGCGCGGCAGACGCGCTGACGGTGAGGGCGGCGAAGAGAAGAAGAAATGCTTTCATAGTCCGAGAAAATGAGTCGAGAAGATGACGCTACGATGACATCTCATCTGCATTCGGCAGCGTGAGGGTGAAGGTGCTGCCTTTGCCGGGTTCGCTCTCGACGGTGACCGTGCCACCGTGGGCTTCGGCCAGCGTTTTCACAATCGCGAGGCCAAGCCCTGCGCCTCCGCCGGCGCGGTTGCGGGATTTGTCCACGCGGTGAAATCGGTCAAAGAGGCGCGGCAGGTGCGCGGGCGGGATGCCTTCGCCGGTTTCCGTGACTTTGAATACGACGCCACCTCCGCTGGCGGCTACAGCCAGCGCGACGCTCTCGCCCGCAGGCGTGTGGCGCAGAGCGTTGGAGATGAGATTGCCGGGGATTTGTTCAATGGCGGGGGCATCTGCGTGGACCGGCAGCGCGGCGGGGGACTCTGCGGAAAACGCGACGCCCTTCTCCTTCGCCGTGCGCGTGAAGCGGCGCTGGACTGCCCGCACGATGGCAGCGGCGTCGCACGGTGCGCGGTGGATGAGGGGCTGTCCGGCATCCGTGCTGGCGAGGGCGAGAAGGTTTTCGGAGAGACGGGAGAGGCGCTCGATTTCTTCGCGGCAACTCGTGAGGGCGGCGCGGTAGCGCGAGCGGTCGCGAAGTGAGAGTTCGAGGAAGGCGAGGTTCACCTTTTCCCCCGCGGCCAGCATGCGCGCGACCCATCCACGCAGCACGACGCCAGTGAGCACGAGCAGCGCACCGAGAAGCAGGGCGAAGAGAGTGATGAGGCGGCGTTCGTCGCGGTTCATGGGACATTTCGATAGTGGCACCACGGTATCATTCTCACCGGTCATCTCAAAGTGCTTAACAGCAGGATAGATCGCTACTTCGATTCAAGAGCGGCCGACGTGCCGGGTTCCCATGTGAGCGCCCAGTCGCGCATAGCCTTCAGCACCGGGCGGAGGGCTGTGCCTTTTGCGGTGAGTCGATAAGCGAAATGTTTTGCGCCCTCGCCGGCGGGAATTTGCTCGACGAGGCCGTGCTCCAGCAGTCGCTCCAGCCGGTCACTCAGAATGTTGGTCGGGATGCCCTCGGGGGAAGCCATGAAATCCTTGAAGCGGCTGCGCCCCAGCATCAAGTCCCGGACGACGACAAGCGTCCAACGGTCACCGAAGACATCGAGCGAGCACGTAACGGGACACGGAGAGCGGCGGGGAAGTCTGGTTTTGGCGACTTTGGAGTGTGGCATGTGGCCGTATAATGCGCGCAGTTTACTTGCATTCCACAACTGTTTCACTTGCGTAACGCAAGTATTTCGGCAACAAGGCCGGCATCATGAATCCAAACATTCAATCCCAACTCGCCGCGCCCGGGGCCGGTCTTCCCGCCATCGAACGCTTTGTTGGAGGCCTTTTGTTCCGCATTGGCCGGTGGGCCGGCACCCGTGAAAAAACGAGCGCCCGATTCCAAAAAGAGCGCGCGACGATTCGCGGGCTGATGGCCGTGATTCCTGAAACCCTGCACGGCAACCGCGTGCTCATTGAGCGACCGCGCGGACTGGACGACAGCAGCCGATACTGGTCCATCTGGATGACGCTGGATCATCTCCGTATCGTTCATGGAGAAATGAGCCGCGTCATCGTGGCCCTGGGCTGCGGGCAGAGGCCGCGTGGTGAAGCCAGCACTGCCGCAGTGAAGCCCAGCCCGGAAGCTGGCGCCGGGGTTGTCGCGGCCTACGAGCACTCGTGTGACGCCCTGCTGGAGGCCGTCCAATCCGTGAGGTGTTTGAAAACCCCCGTGCGATTTGCCCACCCTTGGTTTGGCCCCCTGGATGCCGCGGGCTGGCACACTCTGGCGGCTGGCCACATGGGTATTCACCGCGTGCAGATCGAGCGTATCAGTGCCGCGCTGGCGGTTTCGGAAAATTCCGCGATCACTGGATGACCTGAGTCACACATTCATGTAGCAGGGCGCGGCAGATTCACCTCTGTTATCATGGGCCGATGCCTTCAAGCAGGCCGATGCCGTCCGTGGCTGAAGGGGGCTTGAGGGAATGACAAGACGGCGTTCTTCGCGGTTCATGCGTGGTCGCGGAGGACATAGCCCGCGCCACGCACGGTATGCACGAGCGGAGTGCCGAGGGCGTGAATCTTTTCGCGCAGGCGATACACGGTCACGTCCACCACATTGCTCATGGCATCGAAGTTTTCGTCCCACGCGTGCTCGCTGAGCGTGCTGCGGGAAACGACGCGGCCTTTGTGGCGCAGGAGATATTCGAGGATGGCGAACTCCTTCGCCGTCAGGTCCACGCCGCGACCGCCTCGGATGACTTCGCGCTTCTGTGTATCGAGCGTGAGGTCGCCGGTGCGCAGAAGCACGTCCTACTCCGGCGCAGCGCGGCGCAGCAAGACGTGGATGCGCACGAGCTGGCGGGAGAGCTTGGCGTCGTCTTCGATAATCAGCAGGCGCATGTTCGTGAAACTATCCCTGGCGGTCCGATAGGCACAGTAAATGGATTGCACCAGCGCCAACGCGCCTGGAGCGCCTCGATGGCGACCCGGGCTTTGATTTCGGGGTCCACCTCAATAGCGGCACGCGGCGGTTGGCGGCGATGGAGTAGAGATTCGAGTGCTGGTGCCGAAGCCGCGCCGATTTCGCGGAGGCGGATGCCACCTTCCGCCCAATTCTATCGTTTCGGGCATCGCACTGTTCCGGACAAACGTAACCTAATATATCCGAAACCACATTCTTTTGCGTCGTGAATCACTGTCTCATTTACAAAACCCTCTCCGGGTTTCCGTTTCATTTTTCTGATCTCGCTGAGTCGCGATGAAACACGAGGAGAAACGGGTTTTGATCGTGGGTGGAGGGCTGGCCGGTTTGGCTTGCGCGGATCCGTTTGCAGGACGCGGGCGCGCTGCCTTTGATCCTCGAGGCTTCCGATGCACCGGGCGGGCGGGTGCGGACGGATGTGTTGGATGGTTTTTTGCTGGATCGTGGGTTTCAGGTTTTTCTGGATGCTTATCCGGAGGCTCGCGATTTGCTGGATAAACAGAGCCTCGGTCTGCGTCCGTTCAAGCCGGGGGCTTTGGTCTATCATCAGGGAAAGCTGCGGCGGGTGATGGATGTGTTTCGCGATTTCCGGCACGTAGTGGGGAGCGCTTTGGCGCCGATTGGATCGCTACAAGACAAGCTGCGGGTTGCGTTGTTGAAGTGGCGATTGCTACGGATGAGCATCGAGGAAATCGCTGCGCACGAGGATGTGACGACGGAGGAGTATCTTCAGCGGGCTGGTTTTTCTTCGAAGATAATTGATGTGTTTTTCCGCTCCTTTTACGGGGGCATTTTTCTGGAGCGCGACCTGCGCACATCGAGCAGGATGTTTGAGTTCACCTTCAAGATGTTCTCTCAAGGAAGTGCGACGCTTCCTGCACGCGGGATGGGTGAAATCACGCGCCAACTGGCCTCACGACTGCCTGCGGGCACGATCCGGCTGGAGGCGCGAGTCGCGGAACTGCGAGCCGATGGCGTCACGCTGGAATCAGGCGAGCGATTGGCGGGCGATGCTGTAGTCCTGGCGACGGATGCGACTTCTGCTGGCAGGCTGCTGCCCGATTTACTGACGACGGAACAAGAATGGAGGTCGGTGACGTGCTTGTATTTCGCGGCGAAAAGTTCACCGCTGCGGGAAGCGATCATTGCGCTGAACGGGACTGGTTCTGGCGTGGTGAACAATGTCTGTGTGCCATCCGATGTCGCGCCGGGCTACGCTCCGCCGGGGCAGGCGTTGATTTCGATTTCCGTGCTGGGCACACCCGGGACGGCGGGGCTGGAGGCGCGAGTGATCTCGGAGTTGGAGGCTTGGTTTGGCGCGGAAGTGCGGGAGTGGCGGCACCTGCGGACGGAGCAGATCGAGCGCTCTCTACCCGAGCAACCACCCAACGTCGGCATGGCCGGCCCCGGCTTTCGAGAGCACCGTGATATCACCATTTGTGGTGATTTTCTTTGGAGCGCTTCGATTGAGGGAGCCATCATTTCCGGCAAGAGAACTGCGGACGCGATTCTTCAGAAAACGTAAATCATTCTGCCATGCCCTCTATTTTCCAAACCAGCACCCCACTCGCGGCGAGTGCCGAAACGATGTTCGAGTTTCACAGTGATCCCCGAAATCTTACTGAGGTGATGCCTCCTACGTTGACGCTGGTGAGCCTGAAAACCGATGGCCCGGCGCAAGAGGGGCGCATGATTGAGCTGCATTGCCGGGATTTCTGGGTCCTTCCCATGCGCTGGACTTGCCGCTGGAAGACGGTGCAGCGGCCGCATTTACTGGTGGATGAGATCGTCAAAGGTCCTTTCACGCTCTTCGTTCACGAGCACCGGTTTGAGGAAAATGGGCAGGATAGCTGCGTGATGCATGACACGGTGACTTACGCGTGGGGGCGGTCGTGGTGGGGGCGGTTCGTTTCCGGGACGGGCGTGCGGATCTATCTCACGCTGCTGTTCAAGTATCGCCACTACCGCACTCGAAAGTGGGCGCTGCAAAACACCAAAGGGCGGAGCGTTTCCTGAACCTTTATGGACATTGATCGCAAACTCGAAATCCTGGCCGACGCGGCGAAGTATGATGCTTCGTGTGCGAGCAGTGGCGCGGCCAAAAAGGATTCGCGAGGGAGCAAGGGAGTGGGTTCGACCGGGGGCTCGGGAATTTGCCATTCCTACACGCCGGATGGTCGCTGTGTGTCGCTGCTGAAGGTGCTGATGACCAACGCCTGCCTCTACGATTGCCATTACTGCATCAATCGCCGCTCCAGCAACGTCACTCGCGCGCGGTTCACTCCGGAAGAAGTGGTGCAGCTCACGTTGGACTTTTATAAGCGGAATTACATCGAGGGTCTGTTTCTCAGCAGCGGCATCATCCGCAGCGCGGATTCCACCATGGAACTGGTGATCGAAGTCGCCCGGAAGTTGCGCGAGGAGCATCAGTTTCGGGGGTATATTCACCTCAAGACGATACCGGAGGCATCGAAGGCGTTGATCGCGTTGGCAGGACGCTACGCGGACCGCATCAGCATCAACATCGAGCTGCCCAGCCAGCAAAGTCTGAACACGCTGGCGCCGGAAAAAAATCTGGCCCGCACGGAGGAAGCCATGGGTCACATCCGGGGAAAAATAGACGAGCGCCATGCGGAAAAACGCAAGCCCGATGCGCCAAAGCCGCCGCCCTTTGCCACGGGGCAGAGCACGCAAATGCTGGTGGGTGCGGATGCCTCCACGGACGCTGCGATCCTGGGGTGTGCAGACAAGCTCTACAATGTTCACCGCTTGCGGCGCGTCTACTATTCCGCCTTCAGCCCGATCCCGGAGCCTTCATCCATTTTGCCGTTGGTGGCCCCTCCACTCATTCGCGAGCATCGGCTCTATCAAGCGGATTGGCTGCTGCGATTTTATGATTTCAAGGTGGAGGAAATCGCCTCCAGCGCGACACCCAATCTCGATCTGGCACTGGACCCGAAGCTCTCCTGGGCGCTGCAGAATCGCGGGACTTTCCCGGTCGATATGAACAAGGCGCCACGCGAGCTGCTCTTGCGTATTCCCGGGCTCGGCGTGCGAAATGTGGAGCGCATTTTGCGCGCCCGACGCTATACGCGGCTTCGGCTGGCGGACCTCATCCGGCTTCGTTTGCAGATGAAGAAGCTGCTGCCATTTATCATCACTGCGGATCACACGCCCGCGAATCTGGGACTCGATAGCGAATCGCTGAGGGCGAGATTTTTACCCCCGCCAAAGCAACTGGAATTGAATTTCGACGCGCCGCCAGTGCCCTCAGGGAGCGACTTTCTTGCGGTGAGATCCGGCGAGCTCTAAACAATGCGCACGATTGTTATCGAGCCGGAGTATGAGGCGTGGCGCACCGCAGCGCGGCAGTTGCTGGCACAGGGTGTGCCGCCTGACGAAATGCTGTGGTCTGACGACCCGCGGGAGGCTTCGCTCTTCTCCGGGGAAGCAGTCGTAGCGCAGACTCCGGCAGCGAATCCGGTGAAGGTGCCGCCTGCATTTCTCGACATGGCTCGGAGTGCTGCGGCGCACACGGATGCGCAGCGCTGGGCAATGCTGTATCGCGTGCTATGGCGGCTCACGCACGGTGGTGAGAGGCACTTGCTTTCCATGGCCACGGACCGTGATGTGCGGCGGGTGCAGGACTGGTGCAAGGCAGTGGGGCGCGACATTCACAAGATGCATGCCTTCGTTCGGTTTCGTTTGGTGAGCACGGACACCGCGACGGGCCGCGAGCAGTTCGTGGCGTGGTTCGAGCCGGATCATCGCATCGTGCGGCTGGCAGTGCCGTTTTTTGAGAAGCGTTTCGCTGGTATGGACTGGTCCATCCTAACGCCCTGCGAGTGCGCGCACTGGGATGGCAGCCGGCTTCATTACACCCCGGGAGTGCCGCGCAGCAGTGCTCCGGATTCTGATGCACTGGACGATCTCTGGCGCACTTATTATCGGAATATCTTCAATCCTGCGCGAGTCAAAATCAACGCCATGCAGTCGGAGATGCCGAAGAAGTATTGGAAGAATCTGCCGGAAGCCGCTCTCATCGCGGGCCTCATTGCGGAGAGTGGCGGGCGCGTGAAAGGCATGTTGGAGACCGAAGAACGCCCGGCAAAACCTGCGCCAAAAAATGCCTATCTGGAATCGCTCCAACGTCTGAACGAAGACGGGAAATCATAAAAGGAGTGAAAAAACAGGGCCTTCCCGCAAAGGTGTGCGTGGTCTGCGGACGACCTTTCACGTGGCGCAAAAAATGGGAGCGCGTGTGGGATGAGGTGAAGTTTTGCAGCGAGCGTTGTCGCCGCAACAAGCTTGGAAAGTAGTGCGCGAACGACGGGAGTCCGTCCTTCAGATGCCACTCATGAGCAGGCAAAATCCCCGGAGGCTCCAGGCAGTGGTGCGCCACCAGTTGGTCGCGACGAGGCGCTCGTGCACGTGAGAATCAAAGCCTGCAGCGAGCTTTTCGTGCAGCGGGATTTGCACGAGCCATGTGGACATCCAATTGAACGCAAGAGGCGCGAGACTCACGAGCAGCCATGAGTCGCGAGATCCCGCGAAAACCAGGCACGCAGCCGTGAACAGTTCTGCAAACATGAGCGGAGCCACGACCCATGTGATCTGCCGCGTGTGGCGCCGATGATACGCGGGAAAACTCTCCCGCCCCACCTGCGCAAACAGTGGGTAGTGTATAAGCTGGATCGTCCAGACCAGGCCCACGAGTGCCCAAGTCGCTGCATGATGACATGAAACGAGCAGACTCATGATCACCTGGCACCCGGTTGAAGAGCAAGCACCGCAGCGGTCGCCGCCCAGCCGGAGAGTGCCGCGCCCTCCACGCGTGGCCCGGCAAAGGCATCTCCCGCAAGCACCAGAGGAGGCTTGCTGTAAACGACTGCGCATGGCTCGACATCCATTTGCAGGGGCTTGCTGTAGCGCCAGCCGTGGACTTGGAACGACTCGACTTCCGCGCCCAGCCACTCCGCTGCGGCCCCCAGCAACAGGCGAGCGGTTTCATTGCGATCACTGTCCCAATGCTCAACGCTGAATGCATGGGAGGCATGAATAGTAACCGCAGCCACGGTGGACACGCCTTTGATTTGATTGTCCGCCAGCCATGCAATCGGTCCACCCGCAGGCGCGAAACCGCCGGGCTTTGGCAGGCGCGATGGTCCATTCAGGACGGCCATCACCGCGAGACAGCGTTCATAGTGGATGGCGGAAAGGCGCGTCTCCATTTCAGCGGGAAGCCCGATGCCGCCAGCCTTCAAGAGCACCAGCGACTGCGGGACGGGCGCTGTTAGAATGACCGCGCCGGCGGACCAGACTTCACCGTCCGTCATCTCCACGAGCCAATGCTCCCCCGCACGACGCAATGCGGCAGCTTGTTTTTCCTGCACGATCTCCAGGCCGGCAGCCAGATGTTTGGCCAGCGCAGACATCCCGGGCTTTCCGCGCCAGCGCGGGTGTCCATCGGCTGCTGCGTCAAACCCGCGGCACCACTCCGTCGCCGCACCCGCGCTTCGTGCAGCCTCCAATACTTCGGCAAAACGCGGGTCGCGCGTGGTCACAAATTGCGCTCCGTGATCAAAGGTCGCTTCCCCGATTCGGCGCGTGGCCATGCGTCCACCGACGCCTCGTCCTTTGTCTATGACTACGGCATTCCGTCCTGCCTTCAGCGCTGCTGTCGCTGCGGATAGTCCCGCCATGCCAGCCCCGATTACCAGCAGGTCTGTGTTTCGGTCCGGTGTTTTCGTCATGTTGTGGTGAGCTTAGTTGGAAGAAAGCGGGCCTTTGAGTTGAGCCGGTTTCATGAATTTGGATCGAGCGTTGCCCTCTAGAAATTATCTGAATTTTACGCTCCGCGTGCGAATGCAGGCGCGTCTGTTTCAGTAATTGATCCATCCGATCGAGCCGAAGAATCGTTTAATTATGAGTCCATCCAATTTCTACCATGCGAAACCTCATCATCATTCTCGGCGATCAACTCAATGAGGACTCCGCGGCTTTCGATGGATTTGATGCAGACCAGGATGGAATCTGGATGGCGGAAGTCGCCCACGAGAGCACCCGCATCTGGAGCAGTAAGCCGCGCACTGTCGTCTTTCTCTCTGCGATGCGCCACTTTCGCGACGCACAGAGCGCGAAAAACAGGGATGTCTTTTACCGCGAACTCACCACCACGGGAGGCGCGTGGCGAGCACGCAAAGGAAAGCCCGGGGCCAGCAGCGCAGAGACCTTCACGACTGCTCTGGCGGAATCCATGGCGCACCTCCGTCCTGAAAAATGGATCATCGCAGAACCTGGCGAGTGGGGTGTGAGAGAGGAGATTCGGGCCGCTGCGGTCGCTGCGGGCATTCCGCTGGAAATGCGGGAAGACAGGCATTTTCTGTGCAGCCACGCCCGGTTTGCCGCCCATGCAGAAGGCCGCAAACAACTGCGCATGGAGTTCTTCTATCGCGAAATGAGACAGCGCCACGCCGTGCTGATGACCCGGGGCAAGCCGGAGGGCGGAGCCTGGAACTTCGACAGCGAGAACCGCAAAAGCTTCGGCAAACAAGGGCCGCCGCGGCATCGCCCGCCGCGCCGGTTTCCGCCGGACGCCATTACCCAGGAAGTGATCACGATGGTGAATGCGCGTTTTGCCAGCCATCCCGGCGCACTGGAGGAGTTCGACTGGCCCGTCACGCCGCAGGATGCGGAGTATGCGCTGGAGGACTTCATCACGTATCGCCTCACGGATTTCGGCGACTGGCAGGACGCCATGTGGACCGCGGAGCCGTGGCTCTTTCACTCCCGAATCAGTGCCGCGATGAACCTCAAGCTACTCGACCCGCGACGCGTCATCGCCGCAGCAGAGAACGAATGGAAGGAAGGCCGCGCGCCCCTGGCCGGCGTGGAGGGCTTCATCCGGCAAATCCTTGGCTGGCGCGAATATGTGCGCGGCATCTACTGGCAAAATATGCCTGCCTACGCCGGGCTCAATGCACTTGGCGCAGACCAACCCCTGCCCCCATTTTACTGGACCGGAGAGACGCACATGGCCTGCCTGCGAGATGCGCTCTCGCAGACTCTGCGGCTGGGCTATGCGCACCACATCCAGCGACTCATGGTCACCGGCCTCTATGCGCTCATGTTTGGAGTCCGCCCGCGCGAAGTGCATGAGTGGTATCTCGCAGTGTATGTGGATGCCGTCGAGTGGGTGGAACTGCCCAACACCCTCGGCATGTCCCAGCACGCCGACGGCGGCCTCATGGCCAGCAAGCCTTACATCGCCACTGGCAAATACATCCAGCGCATGAGCAACTACTGCACCGGCTGTCGCTACGACCCTGCCGAAAGCACCGGCCCCACCGCCTGCCCCTTCACGACACTTTACTGGGACTTCCTCCTCCAGCACGAGCCCGCGATGCGCAAAAATCAGCGCATGGCCATGCAAGTGAAAAACCTCGCACGCCTCGATGAATCAAAGCGGGAAGCCATCCGCACGCGGGCCGCCGAGGTCCGAAGTGATTCGCTTGAAAAATGACGCCGGCGCGCGACTCGCCGTAGAGCCACGGCCCCACCGCGCTCTTGACCACCAGCGAACGCGTGAGCCGGTACGTGCCATTGGGCAGAAAAACGACGCGCGACCTATTGCCAAATTGCTTCACTCCTTCCTTGTCGCGCCCGCTGCCGATATCGAGCGCCCGCTGGAGAATGTCCGTGTCATCGGTTTTGCCATCGCCCTTCGCGCCGAGCGCCTTTTTCACATCCAGCACCGAAGGGTCATCGGGAAAAGAAAACCGCTCCTGCGCGGCGGCAGTGGCGGTCAGAAAGGCGATGGCGATGGAAGCGAGGCGGGTTGTGGCGAGTAGCAGCATAGGTCCATTCATGTGGTAAGCAGTAACCTCGCACCATGACAGCGCCATGACATCGAGACCCCCACGAGGAGGGAACAGAGAGGTCTCACTTCGCGGGCGTCGTGACCGTCTTCCAGCCGTCCACCGTCAGCTCGCCGTTCACGCCGCACGCAAATTTCAGCGGCTGCTCCAGTCCGGCGGGCGCGTCGGTTTTGTTGTTCGCGTAGCGCGTGGTGTCGGCCACGTTCGTCAGCCGGTTGTTCTCCACCAGCGCGCCGCCGCTGGCGTCGTTGCGGAAGAGCGGGCGCGCGGTGCCGAGGCACTCGATGATGTTGCCGGTGAAACGGAACGACTTGAAGTCGCTCTGCTCGCTGAAGCCGAACAGTCCCTCGGTGCGCGGGGTCCTGGTGATGCGGGCGATGATGTGATTGTTCCGCACTTCCAGATTGGCGTAAGGCTCGTTCATCCACATCACGCCGCGCCCGGGATTACTCACGAGGTTGTTGTGAAACTGCGCCGGGCCTTTGGCCGCCACATCGCCAAATGACGAGACGAGATT
>JANNVM010000473.1:0-8972 GCA_031414455.1 Verrucomicrobiota bacterium | reverse complement strand
GGCGGGATGCTGGGGCCGGCGCCGGATTGCTGGCGGCTCGTGCCGCAGTTGCCGTTCGAACTGGCCGCGCTGCCGCGACAGTTGTTCGCAGCGGTGAAGATGCCGGTGGTGAGTTATGCACTGCCGGCACTGATCGCCATTGGCCAGGTGCGGTTTTATCATGTGACAGGAAACCGCGTGGCGGCACTGTGGCGATCCGCAGCCGTGGAGAGGACGCTGCGATTGCTGCGTGAAATCCAGCCTCACGGCGGCGGGTTCCTCGAGGCGACGCCGCTAACGTCTTTTGTGACCATGGCGATGGCGGACATGGGCCGCCACATGGATCCCGTGGTGCAGGAGGCGGTAAATTTTCTCCTCAAGAGCGTTCGCCCTGACGGATCATGGCCGATCGATACCAATCTCGCGACGTGGGTAACGACGCTAAGCGTGAAGGCGCTCGGTGGAGAAACCGGAGACCATGCCGCCGTTCGCGCCTGGCTACTCGGACAGCAGTATCAAACCATGCATCCCTACACGCTGTCGCCGCGCGGGGGCTGGGCGTGGACGGATCTGCCGGGCGGAGTTCCCGATGCCGACGACACCTGCGGCGCATTGCTGGCGCTGCGACTGCTTGGCGAGCCTGACAACAGCTCCGCGGCCCATCATGCGGTGCGCTGGCTGCTGGGATTGCAGAACAGCGACGGCGGGATCCCCACGTTTTGCCGCGGCTGGGGCACATTGCCGTTCGACCGCAGCACGGCGGAAATCACGGCGCATACGCTCGCCGCGCTGCACGCGTGGCGCACGCTGCCGGAGCCGCGTTTGGAGCCGGCCATGCAGCGCATGACGGCGTATCTGAAAAAGACGCAGAGCCCTGACGGCTGGTGGGAGCCGCTGTGGTTTGGCAACGAACATGCGCCGGCGCAGATGAATCCCGTGTACGGAACGGCCACGGTGCTTAAACATCTCGCCGCGGTTCCAGGCACGGACGCGCTCCGGGCGCGGGCCGCTGCATGGCTGATCAGGGCGCAGCGCGCCGACGGGGCGTGGTCCGGCGCGCCGGGAGAGCTTCCGCCTTCCATTGAAGAGACAGCCGTCGCCCTGGAGGCGCTGGCGCTGCACGGAGCCGATGCCGCCATGCTCCATCGCGGGGCAGAGGCGCTGCTGGCCCTGACAGACAATGGCACGCGGTTTCCCGCGGCACCGATCGGGTTATACTTCGCGAAACTCTGGTATCACGAAAAGCTCTACCCCGTCATCACGGCGACGGCCGCTTTTCGGGCGCTTAAGGAGCAGGCGGAGGGAGAGAAAACTGCGTGGCGAGGAACGCCGTAACCTCCGCGGCGGAGGCAAGGGACTTGACGGGCTTAAAGCCGCGGCAGAAATGGACGGTGGACTTGCCCGGCTGCGCGGCCAGCGGCGCGAGGTCCGGGACGGATTTGAGGAGAAGCTTTTCACTGTCCGCTCCGTCCATGTAGAGAAGCGGCGAACCCGGACGGCAGACCATGCGGAGTGCCTCTATCAGGGGATTGCGGCCGGGGTCGTCAGCCAGCGCACTGATAACGATCTGCGGAGGGGGATCGGCGAGGAAGTCAGCCGCACGAAGAAACCGGACGAACGCACCGGGCATGAGTGCCGCATGAGGGCCATAGCGCTCCACGATGCGGCGCGCCTTGTCCCGGTAGTCAGGGATGTTCAGCATGTTGCTCAGCGCGGCCAGATTGAGCAGCGAAGAGGAGCCGGCGGAGATTTCACTGGCTTCATCCATGCTCTTCATGCGGTGAAAGAGCAGCGGCGAATCGGGTCCGTCGAAGAAGCCGCCGTCCTGCTTGTCCCAGAGATCCGCGAGCTGGCGCTCCTGGAGTTCGTGAGCGGTGGCGAGCCAGCGGGCGGAACCCGTGGCGTCGTAGAGATCGATCAGCGCGGCGATGAAGGTGGCATAGTCTTCGCTGTAGCCCGGCAACGGAGAGGGACCGTCGAGGAAGGCATGAAGCAGGCCGCCGTCCTTGCTGCGGAGTTTCGTGAGGATAAAATCGGCTGCTTTCGCGCCTCGCCCGACGAGGGCCGCGTCATTGAGAGCCCATCCGGCACGGGCATATCCGGAAATGGCCACACCGCTCCAACTTGTCAGGACTTTGTCCTCGAGGGTGGGCCGGCCCCGCTTGCCGCGCGCCTGGAGGAGTTTGGCCCGGGCCTCTTCAAACCGGGCCCGGGCAGCTGCGGGAGTGAGGCCAAGGGAGGCGGCAGCCTCCTCCGGGGTCTTCTTCACCATGAGAATGTTGGTATTGCCGAGGTCTTTGCGCTTCGGCGAGTCGAGCGGAAGATTACCGCGCTGCTCAATGCCGAAGACCACATTTACGAGCGGAGCGGCCTCACCGGTGATGTCGTCAATTTCCTTCTTTTCCCAAACGTAGCAGGCGCCTTCCGTCATGGTCCCGTCCTTCGCCGGGCTGCTGCTGCCTTCGGCGCAATAAAATCCGCCTTCCGGATGCGAGAGTTCCCGGCTGGTGTAGGCCAGCACACCGGCCGCCGCCTCGATGTAGTTCCTTTTTCCGGACAACTGGCCGGCACTGACGAGCGCCTGAGCCATGTAGCCCTGGTCGTAGAGCATCTTTTCAAACTGCGGCACCGTCCAGTAGATGTCCGTGCTGTAGCGGTGAAATCCGTCACCGAGCTGATCGTGGATGCCGCCGGCCAGCATCCGGTCGAGGGTCAGTGTTACCATATCGAGGGCTTTGTGCTGGTGGCCAAAGCGGTCGCTGCGGTTGCGCTGCGCGTAACGGATGAGGAAGTCAACGGACTGGTGCGGCGCGAATCGCGGCGGCGGCCCGAACCCTCCGTAGGCGGAGTCAAACACGGCACTCAGTTTCTGATAGCACGCCTGGCGCGCCTTTTCCACAAACTGATGAAACACGGGTTCCCTGACAGGGCCTTCAAGTTTTCCAAAAAGCGAGGCGGCGGCGACTGCCTCCAGTTTTCCGGTGATTCCGGCCACTGTCTGTGGCGAAAACTGCTCCCACAATTGCCGCAGCTTCGCTGCCGGGAGACCGATCATCGCCATCTGCATCTCGTTCGGCGGGAAGTCAGTGAACTGCTGGATTTGTCCCGGGAGGTCCAGCGCCATAAAGGCCTTCACTTCCTTCACCTCCGGGCTCCCTTCCGCCGGGAGGCCCAGCCAGCGGCGGCGGAAATCCGTCAGGTAGGCATCCACCACTTTCGTGGCCTCACCGGTCACATAGTCCGGCCCGGATTCCCAACTGTTGGCCACATGCTCCAGGGTGAGCCGCCACGACGGTGTATTGCCGACACTGTTCGGCGGGAAATAAATGCCCTGATAAATCGGCAGCCCGCCCGGTGTCAGCCACACATGCAGCGGCCAGCCGCTGAGCTTCTGCTTCGTGAACGCGAAATGAAGGAAACTCGTGTTCACGTCCGGCCGCTCCTCGCGGTCCACCAGCACGCAAACGAAATGCCTGTTCATGAAGCGCGCAATCTCCGCGTTGGTGAACGACTCATTGTGCATCTTCTGCGACCACGGGCAACTCGCGTAGCCAATCGAAACCAGCAGCGGCTTGTTTTCCTTTTTCGCTTTGCCGAAGGCATCGTCCCCCCACGGGTGCCAGTCCACAGGGTCACTGGCGTGACGGCGGAGAAAAGCGGATTGCTCGCTGAGCAGGCGGTTGGCCATGCCCGCAGCGGGCAATTCCCCGTCCTCGCCGGCCACCGAGGTGTCCGCCCGCTCCAGTTTGGCCACGGCCGGCTTTTTGCATCCTGCCATGAGCGCCGCCAGCAGCAGCCCTCCCGCCGCCATGAGGCGCAGCGCGTTTCTGTGGTGTTTCAAGGTCATCATTCGCTTTAGGGGTTCGATCTGCGGCACTCCGCCGGTCCGGAAAGCCAGCCCGATGATTCCTGAGCGCGCTCTGAATGCAAACACTTTCCCGTGAACAGAATGACTCCTCGTCCGCGGAGGGCCCGCGGTGCTTCTTGTCCTGCGCTGGCCGGAATACTCCGCCCGGCAATTTCAGCGCGCACGGCGGCGGCGGCCCGCGAGCGCGGCCGCGGCGGCGAGTCCCGCGAGCGTCATCGCGCCGGGCTCAGGGACAATCTGGGCGATCACGAGGTTGTCATGACCGGCGATGGCGGATGCACCAAAATTGAAAAAGTTGTCTGCATAGCCGCCCCCGCCTTTGCTGAAATTGTAGACGAGATTGCCGTTGGCATACACGGCCACGTCCGTCTGGCCCGCGCCATCAAAAGGGTTTTGATCGGTGGGGTCTGTCAGGAGGAGTTCAAAGTGGTTGAGCGCATTGGTTACGCCCCCTGGTCCCCACGCCGGAGCCGACGTGACATTGGTGCCACCGTCCCATACCTCCATGAGTCCGCTGCCCCGGAAAAGGATGCCGAGGTGCGGAGAGGCATCATTGACAAAGGCGGTGGGGTTGGCCGCCGAGCCGCCGATATTTACAGATCCCCAGTCATCCGGATTCCCGCCGTTGATGTTGGGGGCGAGGTCGAAGCTGATGGAAAGCCCCCCGGCGGAGGTGGCGTTGTTGAAGTTGTAGTTCGGTGATACCCGTCCACCGAATGCTGTCAGGAGGTAATTACCGGCATCCACGCCGCCCGTGGGATTACCCACCTGAGTATTGCCCACGGCTGAGTAGGTGATCGGGCCGAGCGAACCGCCCTGACGGGCGGCGAGGTTGAAGTTCTTGTCGTTGGTGTCCGGATTCCCCGGCGCGTAAAAATTATCGGTGAGCAGTGCCTTGTGGCCGAGCACTTGGTTAGTGAAGGCGGCCTGATGGTAGCTGTTTCCGGCCGGGTTCGGTGTGAATGTGAATGTCTGGGTATTCGCAGTCGCGGTGAAGGTATACCGCAGAAGGCTGCCGGGGAGGCTGGGATTGTCAGGATCAAAGGTAATCGCCCCGCCGTCACTGGTGGTGACATTCTGGCTGCGGGGCCCGCCCCAAAGGGAATTGTAGAAAGTGGTGACGTATTGCTGGCCCACACGGAGGTTGTTGAGCGCAACCGTCTCGGTGCCGCCCGCTCCCTGGTAATTAAAGTTGGTGAACAGTCCACCAGTGGCCCCGCCAACATTTGGATTGGACCAGTTCGGCAGCAGATTCGTAATGCCGGTCGTGCTGTAATCATTCGTCGCGGGATTCGCTCCACCGCCGGAGCCGGTGAAGACCGCACCGTTGACAGTGCGGTTCGGAACGTCGCCCATATCAATGGCGTGCGTGTAGGCATTGTTCCCGGAAATCCCCGAATCCGCATCACCCGTGAGCGGCTGCACATTGAAGGTGCCGGCAAAGGAGGTCATCGCGGTGAGGGAAACCAGGGTGGGAACGAGGATTTTTTGCATGGAGAGAAATTACTGAAAGTCAGGGGGCCGCGCCTTTTAATCCGTTCTTCGGCTGCAAGGCAATAATTGTTTCCAACTATTATTGCGGCCCCGGAGATTGCGGCCCCGGCGCAGTGCCCCCCCCCGTTTGCGTCTGCATTTTTCCTCGCCGCGCCCGGGTGCCGTCCGTTATCCGCGGCGCATGACTACACTGCCCCTCCTTTCACTGGCGCTGCTCGCACTCGCGTCCCGTTCCCTCGCCGCGCCGGAGGCGTTTGAGATTGGCCCGGACCGGTTAAAGGATTTGCCGCAGGGCAAGGAGGCCGACGGCATCGCCGGCGATTTCGTGATGCGAAACGACACCGTGGAACTGACGATCAGCGGGAATCTGCCGGAGCGCCGCGCCAACATGAGCACGTTCTACGGCGTGGACGGTCAGACGCCCGGCTGCCTTTACGATCTCTGCCTCCGGGGGTCGGCGAATGATCAGATCACCATTTTCAGCCCGGCGAATCAGCGCGGGCCGGTGTCGTGGGTCAAGATTGTGAAGGATGGAACGGACGGCGAGGCGGAAATCGAGACGGTGACGACGGCGGCGAATAACAAAGGGCTCTACCGGCGTCACGCATGGCGTCTGCGCGACGGCATGAGTGGCGTGGAGTGTGAAACCATTCTGCGCAACGAAACCGCCGAGCCCATGAAACTGACCGCCGACGACAAAATCACGACGCTGACGGTGAACGGTTCGGACGGCCCTTACTTCTGGGGGGCGGCTGTGGACCCGCGCGACAAGGGCGGCTACGCGGTGGAGGCCATGCGTGCGGACCTCACTCTTCTGCCGGGTACGGAGAAAAAGGTGACGCGCATGCTTGCCGTGGCCGCTTCACCCGCGGCGGCGCTGTCCATCCTCCGCGAGAAAGCCGGCGTTATCGGTCGCGTCGCCCTGACATTGAAGGAGGCGGATGGAAAACCGGTGACGACGGCCACCGTGGTTGTGGTGAATGGCGGCAAGGAGGCGCCGGCATGGCCGGACAATGCGGGCAGAGTGTCCTTTTCCCTCGCCCCCGGTGCCCATGAATTGCGCCTCACCGATCACGGCCGGACGCCGGTGAAATTCTCACTTACCGTCACCGCCGGCCAAACAGAGGAGCGCGAAGTCCCGCTGACGGCACCGGCATCGGTCGCCTTCACCATCACCGAAGACGGCACGGGCGCATCATTGCCGTGCAAGGCGCAGTTCCTGCCAAAGGACGGCACACCAAAGGTGGACCTCGGTCCGCAAAACCGCGCGCACGGCTGCGTGGATCAGTGGCATTCGGAAACGGGCAGCTTCACCGTACCGCTGGCTCCGGGGAGCTATCGCGTCGTCGTCACGCGCGGCCCGGAGTATTCCCTCATCACGCAGGAGGTCACGCTCGCCGCCGGAAAACAGGTGAAAGTGTCAGGGTCTCTGCAGCGGCTGGTGGATACGACCGGCTGGGTCGCCACCGACTTCCACAATCACAGCACGCCCAGCGGCGACAACACCTGCGGCACTGACGACCGCATCATCAATCTCGCCGCCGAGCACATCGAGTTCGCGCCCACAACCGAACACAACCGGCTCTACGACTGGGCACCGCACATTCAAAAACTCGGACTCGCGCCGTGGATCAGCACCGTCACCGGCATGGAACTCACGGGCAACAACCAGCACCTCAACTGTTTCCCACTCACGCCGGAGCCCGGCAAACAAAACAACGGCGCACCCGTCTGGAACTACGACCCGCGCATTTCCGCCATCACCCTGCGCGACTGGCAGAAACCCGACCCTGACAGATGGATTCAAGTCAATCACCCGGACCTCCAGCGCGTGTTCAATGACTCCGACGCCGACGGGGAAAATGACCGGGGCTACGATGGCATCACGCAGTATGTGGACGCCTGGGAAATTGAAAACTACGATTCGCCCGGGATCCTTGCCGACGCCCCGTTTTCCATCGGCGAAACAGCTCCGGGTGCGCCGCGGCGGGTGTTCTTCGAGCGTGATTTCATCTACCTTCAGCTTCTCAATCAGGGCCATCGCCTCGTCGCCACCGCCGTGGCCGACGCCCACACGGTTCACGGCAATGGCGTCGGCGCATGGCGGGTCTGGCTGCCCTCCGCCACCGACGATCCTGCCAAAGTGGACTGGCGCGAAATGTCCCGGGCCGCCAAAGCCGGGCGCGGCATCCTCAGCACCGGGCCGTTCATGACGGTCACTGCCAACGGCCAGCCGTCCGGCTCCGAAATCAAATCCGGCGGCCAGCCGGTCATGCTCAAAGTGAAAGTCAACTGCACCGGCTGGCTCGACATTGACCGCGTGCAGGTTCTCGTGAACGGTCGCCAGCCGAAGGAACTGAATTTCACGCGCCAGTCACATCCCGGCTGGTTCGGAGACGGCGCGGTGAAGTTTGACCGCGGGATTGCCGTCACCCTGACGGAAGACGCACACTTGATTGTCTGCGCCATCAATTCCGCCGGTGACCTCAAGTCATGGTTCGGCACCAGCCCGCAGGCAAAACTAAAGCCCCAGGCATGGCACAATCCTATCTATGTGGATGTGAACGGCGACGGTTTTAAGGCGAACGGCGACACGCTGGGATTCGACATTCCGACGACCCGCATGACGGTCGAAGAGGCACAGCGCATTCTAAACCTGGCCCATTGACCTTAAAGCCGGTGTTAGTATCTCGGTTTGGATTTTGTGAGGGGAACCGGAGCGCGGGGACAGCCGAAGGCAAATAGACGCAGAACTCCTGATGCCTGTGGAAATGAGATGAGCCGGGTGTCTGAGTTCGGTGTTATTTATGAGAAGTCAGGCAGGCTGCCTCCCTTCGGTCGGCGGTGCGGGTTGCAGCCGATCCGCGCGCCCTGCTGGTGGCCGTAGCGGGGCATCACGGTGGTGATGATCAGGTTGAGCCACAAGAGGGGGCAGGGCCGCCGGGTTTCGAATTCTGATCCATGATTCGTGTTCCAGGCTGGGCTGCGAGGCGTCCAGCTCTCCAACTCTTCGCGGGTCGTTCGACGCCGCCGGGGTAGTGGGATTCCCCGTTTCATCCTTTGACCGGAGGCACGGTGGCGGCTGAGAATGCGCGCATCCATTGCCTTGTCCCATGCGCACGATCATTCTCTCACTGCTCTTCTCCGCGCTGACCGCGGGTGCTCAGGATCCGAAGCCGGCTCCTGAAACCGCTGACCCGTACGCGCAGATGGAAGTGCTCACGCGGGCCATGGAAATCATCCGGCAGAACTATGTGGACGAAAAGAAGGTGAGTTATGACCGGCTGGTGGCGGCGGCGCTGCGCGGGATGCTGTCGGAGCTTGACCCCCACAGTCAGTACATCGCACCGGAGTTAAACGGACAGATGCAGCAGCCCGAAGGTGAAGCAGACGGCGCGGGATTTACCCTGGCACCGCGCGGCGGCGGGCTGGTGGCGGTGACGGTGCGTGAGGACGGGCCGGCGGCGCGCGCGGGCCTGATGCCGGGCGATCAGGTTCTGAAAATCGGCGAGGCTCACGCTGCGGGCCTGACCTATCTCGACGCCGTGCGGCTGCTGCGCGGCAGGCCGGGCGAACCGCTGCGCCTGACGACCTGGCGCACCGCCACGCAGGAAACGAAGGAGCTTGAAAT